>NZ_JCACKA010000084.1:0-69000 GCF_059505145.1 Mojavia sp. | reverse complement strand
ACTGGGGATTAGGAACTGGGGATTAGGGACTGGGGATTAGGAACTGGGGATTAGGGACTGGGGGCTGGAAGGGGACAAGGGGACAAGGGGACTGGGGGCTGGAAGCAAGAATAATTATTCAATTCAGAACTTACGCACTCAGATCCCCCAACCCCCTTAGAAAGGGCAGCCACTGCGCCCTTGCGGGTTCCCCGACTCCCTCAGTGGCGTGGCTTTAGACGTTCCCCCCTTAAAAAGGGGGGCTAGGGGGGATCGGGGTTTCAGGCTTGGGTGCGTAAGTCCGACAATTAACTTTCCCCCTGCCCCCTGCTTTATTGCTACTCTTCCACGCGATAACCCAACTCTGCTAAACTAACGCGAGACTGCCGCCATTTAGGTTGTACTTTCACGAACAGTTCTAGGTAGACTTTGCCAGAAATTAACTTTTGAATTTGTTCGCGCGCTGCACTACCGATCGCTTTTAGCATTGAGCCACCTTTGCCAATGAGAATGCCTTTTTGGGAATCTCGTTCGACGTTTATGGTGGCGAGTACACGGGTAATAGTTGGGGTTTCTTCCACCAAATCAATAGCGATCGCTACTGAATGGGGAACTTCTTCACGAGTTAACAGCAAAATCTGTTCTCGAATCAATTCCCCCATAATAAAGCGTTCTGGTTGGTCTGTTACTAAGTCAGGAGGATAGTAATAAGGCCCGGTTTCTAAATGTTCAATTAATAAGTTTTGCAGTTGTGGCAATTCTGCACCGGTCTTGGCAGAAAATTTCACTGTTTGCCATTGATGAGACTCAGCCAACTTTATGTAACTATCATCTATTAGTTGGGAGTCTGTTGCTTGTTGGTCAATTTTATTCAACCCCAAAATTACTGGTGTTTCGCTGCGAGTCAGCAAATCAGCAATAAAGCGATCGCCTGCACCACAAGGTACTGTTCCATCTACTACAAACAACACCACATCTACTGATTCGATTGCAATTTTGGCATTTTGTACCAGCACTTCCCCCAATTGATGATGGGGTTTATGAATACCTGGTGTATCCACAAAAATTAGCTGTGCTTCTGGTGTAGTTAAAATCCCCCGCAAACGATTGCGTGTAGTTTGCGCTATCGGTGAAGTGATAGCAATTTTTTGACCTACTAATTGATTCATTAAAGTAGATTTACCGACATTAGGGCGACCAATAATGCCGATAAATCCTGATTTGAATTCAGGAGGAGCTTGGGGAATCGATACTTCTCCTGAAAAAGAGAAGATGTCATTATCAATACTAGTCACCTTTAGCTCCACCGTCATACTTTACAGTTGGGATAATTTGATTTCTTGCTTAAACACAGAACAAACATAAGATCACCCTGGCATTTTCTGAAGATTGCCTTTGTTTAAGTTTAATCTACTACTAAATATATTGCGCTTAAATGCAAAAAAAAGAGATAAGACCACACAAACTCAAGGAGCTTTTATCTCTTAGAGAATATTGCTTTAATGTAAATACTATGCTGCAATTGTATTGCAATATGACATGAATACTAGATTAATAGAAAATTATGAGATTTTAACAAGTTAATCTAGATAATACTATATTGATGAGTGCTTACGCTGTAGTTTAATATTCCTGTCGGAGCATTACACCGTTTTAATTTACTTTACGGGCTAAAGGTTTTCTTAATAAATTATAAATAAGAGTATTCTTGTTTTATAATGGATAACTATTATAAATAATTATTAGTTTATTTTGCTGCTGGCAGATCAGGATTGATTGAATTATTACCGTTCATCAGCAGTCTCTACTAGAAGTCACGACTCAAGAATTCCTAGTACAAATTCACCTTCATTCACAGCCTGATTGCTGGAAATATCGTAAACTAATCCATCTTGTTCAGCGCAAACATCAATTACATTAGGTAATTTACCTTCTTTATTAAAACTAAGAATTTGGTACAGTCTATCTCCTGCTTTGACTGTGCTACCTAATTCGATTCTAGATTGGATCATGCCACCCGCGATCGCATAATATTTTTTCCGGTTGCTGCTAGATGTAAAAGTCATTTCATGGGTTTTTATCTCATCTGATAAATTAGGAATTTGCAGTACACCTTTTTGCGCTAAATAGTTTTTCACACCCCGTACACCTTTGGCAACTGAATCAGGGTTCATTTGCATTCCTGAGCCTAATTCTAGTGTCCAAGCTTCCATATCAAACTTGATTTCTCTACCCAAATCTTTAAAACAAGCTTCCAGTGCTAACCAAGGTTTGATAAAAGCTTCATCAAAAGCATCACCATCATATTTATCAAGCAATATTCCGAAATCAAGCAGGAAGTATTTTGCACTATCTTCTCGATTTCGGAAGTAATAAACGTAGTCTAAAGCTTGATTTGTAGAACTATGTAAATCAATTAAGTAATCTGCATCTAAACTGAGACTTTGTAGTTTGTAGGCAAAAAGCTCAGTATAAGGGACATTACTAGAAGAATTAATTTTTTCTAAAATTTTAGCAAACTTTTCTTTAATTATAGTTAGATAATTTTGTCTAACGACCTCTGTATTTATATGAAGTTGAGATTTAGTAAAAGCTACTAAATCATCAGCTTCTTTTTCATAGTCCCAAAAAATGCGGTTCCAGTCTTTGGCTTCGTAAATGCAGTATCGTCCAGAAGAGAAATGATGAGCGCGCTCATTTGTACCCATTGGATTACACACGGGAACCAACCAAATTTCTCCTATTAAATTAGTATCATTTATTGTTAATAAAAACTCAATTAACTGGTGAATGACGGCATTACCAGCAATTTCTGCACCGTGCAAATTAGATTGAATGTAAACCTTTTTACCAGGTTGAGCGCCGATGAATTTGTATAGTTGTAAGTAGAGGCGATCGCCCGAAGCCATTTGACGTAATACAATGCTTTCAATAACTGGCAGCATGAAATAACTCGGTGATGATTTGAGTAAATTATCGCTGTATCTGTACTGAATTAAAAGCCTAGTCCAATAGAATTTGCTGATTTCATTTCCGTAATTAGCTAACCTCTGCGTGAAGGGAATTAGTCAGGGGAGAGTGTATCGCCACAGCAGTTGCAGCAGGCCGTAAGTCCATGTCTATTGACAAAATGCGCCCCAGTCCTAAAGGAAATTTACCTTTACAAGATTGGCTTGTGCCTGTGTTGTATCAGCAGGAACCGTATACGCCTTTTGTTCCTAAAAAGACCAGTGCTGCTAGAGAATATCACCACCTGGGCATAGTAGCCCAAGAGCAACGGCAGTTTGATGTGGCTGTTGATTATTATCAAAAAACCTATAAAGTTTTTGAACAATTCCGTGATTGGCGTAAGGCTTCACAAACATTGGGTAAGTGGGGAAGGGTTTTAGAAGCTCAAGAAAATTATGCTGAGGCTTTGCAAATTTACATTAGTACTTTAGCCATTGACCTAGAGCATAATGAAGAGTGGCTTGGTTCAGATATCAATGATTTAGCCCGTATGCTCCAGCAGTTAGGCGAAAGTCAGTTTCAAACCATTTGGCGCGAAGCGACGGGTAAAGAGTGCGCTGGAGAGTATCACAAGGCAATTTGGGCAGCGCGAGATAGGCTAGAAACAGAGCCGTAGAACGCAGTGCAAGATTTATTGCCAACGTCAAATCATTCATAAGTTTTATTTAAGCATTGGTTGCGATCGCACAGAGCGCACTACCCTAAAGAGCGATCGCATAAGCTTTTGTCAAAAAGTTGTAATGTTAAGCCTTAATGTCGTAACCTTAAGCCTTAATCTTAATGATGCTGGTGATTAATGTTGTAATGTTAAGCCTTAATGTCGTAACTTTAAGCCTTAATGTTGTAGCGTTAAGCCTTAAGGTTATAGCGTTAAGCCTTAATGTCGTAGCGTTAAGACTTAATGTTGTAATGTTGGTGACGACAAGACATTCACTTATAACTGCGATCGTTGATTCAGGTACTATTTTGCAGCCAGTTCCATCCTTGGAAACTTTTACTGAGTCACAGCCAGAGAAGCCGAAAAGACAAACAAAAATCAAAGCTTTGCAAGGCTGGTTTGAAAAAACACAACCTACGCCTTCTGATTTTGACCCAGACCAAGCCCGATGGAAAGCTTTAAAGGAGAAACATAATCTGTGAAATTGCCTGAAATATTATTTAATTATATATAGATGAGGAAAAGCAATATGCAAGCCTACAAGCTGAACGCCACAATTGACGAATCCGGTCATTTAATTATTGACGAACCTCTAAATATTGCTCCAGGGACGGTAGAAGTGATTATTTTGCAGCCAGTTCCATCCTTGGAAAGTTCTAGAGAAAATCAAATTCAGTCCCAGCCTGAAAAGCAAAAAAGAATAGTGGAATGCTCTATACCCATTTTGAAAGAGTGGTTGGAAAGTACAGAGCCAACTCCTTCAGATTTTGACCCTGACCAAGCCAAATGGGAATATTTGAGGGAGAAACATAATCTGTGAGAGTCTTACTAGACACTAATATAATTTTGGATTTTGCTCTTGAACGCCATCCCTTTTACAGCAACACTATACAAGTATTCTCATTTATTTATCAAAAACAAATAGAAGGTTATCTTTCTGCTTCTACTTTTAGTGACCTCTACTACATCATTCGGAAAGATAAAGGTCGAGCATCTGCTCTATCCCTTTTAAATAGAATTGTAACCTTCTGTCAAGTCGCAACAGTAGACAGTACCACAATCAATATGGCATTAACTGCTAACTTTAAAGATTTTGAAGACGCTATTCAATACAGCGCTGCGGTACTCAATCACTTAGATGCTATTATTACTCGCAACCCTAGAGATTTTCCAGTTGTTACTCCCAGAATTATCACACCTGAAGAGTTGATTCAGGAACTAACAAATACTCCATAAATAATTAAGTTAAATATATATGAATGCCCAATTAACCCCTGTCGAAATCCAAGAACTTCAGCAAATTCTCCAAGGCGATACCACAACCCAACCAGCGCTCACTGCTTTGCAACAAAACAACGGTGACTTAGAAGCGAGTTTTGATGCACTTTGGCAAGAGAAGTTCGGCAAAACAGATTATGGCAAAGGTAAATCTCTGTTGCAGTTAACTATTGTTGAAATCCGGGCGTAAATTTGCGGCGATGATGGTTTACGGGGCAAAATCACAGAATACACCAAAAACCCCGGTAGTGCTTCTTTGTTTAACAGTGTTATTGGTTCGCTGGTTGCTGTTGCAGCAGTAAATGGCATCCCGATTGATGGTGCGATCGCCACAATTGTGGTGTTATATATTGTCAAAATTGGGATAAATGTTTTCTGCAAATATACTGAACCAGATACCAATTCGTAATTGAGAAATTTAGCTTTTGAATTTTGAATTGTTCAAGTTCCTGGTAAATTGCGTAACCGCTCATCTAAATGGGTACGATCTGCTAAAGCTTTCAATAGTGGCCCGTGTGAACCAAATTCTACAATACTAACCGAACCAACTGGGCAGCCTAAACGATAGCGGAAGCGTCCGACATCAATACCCAACAGACTGCACAGAATAATTCTGATGGTTGCCTTGTGAGCAACTACTAAAATATTGCCACTACTGTAAACAGATTTGATTTCTTCAATTACCTGCAAGGCGCGAGCAGCTATTGTAATTGCCATTTCACCGTCAGTTGGGCCATACCACGCTGGATCTGCTGACCAACGCAGATAATCATCGTGATATTCTTGGCTGATTATTTCAGGCGTTTTTCCTTCCCATTTACCGTAATTAATTTCTTTTAAACCATCCCTTAGTTCTGGTTCCATCCCTATAGCTGCACAAAGGGGTGCTGCTGTCGCCAAAGTTCGCTTCATAGGACTGGAAAAAACCGCCTTCCACGGAGTAGAAATGTATGCAGCCGCAAACGCCTTGGCCATTTCCAAGCCATCTGGAGTCAGCTCCGAGTCTATAGAACCGGAAAAAGCATTCTTACGGCTGGATTCTGTTTGTCCGTGACGAAGGAAATAAAGAGTTAGAGTCAAGGTATTTTCTCACTGACTTTGAACTTGAAAGGTGGTCAACTCACAAATGGGTTGACTGTGGTATTTTAGTACCATTTTTTAACTAGTTGTTTGGGGAATCTGCTGCTCTAAGCGAGTTTGTAGTTCCGCCATCAAATTGTCCCCACTGCGTCTAGCTTCCCAAGGGCCAGAGTGGCGACGACCTATGTTCCATTTTCCCTGTATATAGTCTTCATTTTCTGATAGGGTTCCAATATATTTGATTGGAGAAGGTGAGGTAATTAAATAGCGTTTGGTAAAGCTGATGCTACGCCCAATCACTTCACCAGTAATTTGGGCTTCTCCTAAATAGTTGTCATCTAAAATAGAGCCACTTAAATTATTGCCACTTTGGACAAACACTGCTTCAAAACGGCTAGGGATTCCTTCTTGCCAGTAGGTTCCCAGCCAAGTACCACTGAGGTCTACCATGAGCTTTTTCCAGCACTTATTATCATTTAAAGATATTCTCATGTCAGAGATCGCAAATATTACAACTTTGAATAAGCAAAGTTACGATCGCCCGTATGAAGACACGCCTGTTCTTCCAGAACAGGCTCCCTTAAAGCGGAGCTTTGAGGTAGCCGCACAGAGTGCGGTTGGGCAACAGGGCGCGCTACGCAATCGCCTGTTTTATTACTTTAATTTAATCTAACTTCAGGTAGATGCTTTACTGCCTGGTATCCGTATGCGGCTGGAGTCAAACTGTATTGCACAGCACGAAAAAGGCGATCGCTAATATATTAGGAAAAGTGCCGGATTTAGATTTACTCCCTATGACGACTAATACTATCCCAACAACAGCAGTTAATCCGTATCTTGATGGCAACTTTGCACCAGTCCGGGAAGAAATCACTGCGGACACTTTGCAAGTAATAGGTCAGCTACCTCCCGAACTATCAGGGATGTTTGTACGTAATGGCCCTAACCCTCAATGGCCACCTATAGGTAAATACCATTGGTTTGATGGGGATGGAATGTTGCACGGCGTGCAAATTAGCAATGGCAAAGCCAGTTATCGTAATCGCTACGTACAAACAGCAGGATGGAAAATTGAGCATGAGGCAGGTAAAGCTATCTGGAGTGGTCTTTTAGAACCGCCGCAAATAGATAACCACCACGGTACTTACAAAAATGTTGCCAATACTGCGCTTACGTGGCATGGCGGCCAACTTTTGGCGCTGTGGGAAGGTGGTGCGCCTCACGCCATTCAAGTTCCTGAGTTAAAGACAACTGGCGAACACACTTATAATGGCAAGCTGGTTTCTGCTTTCACAGCCCATCCCAAAGTAGATCCGGTGACAGGCGAAATGATGTTTTTTGGCTATTCATTCACGCCACCTTACCTGCAATATAGTGTGGTTTCAGCAACTGGTGAATTGTTGCGAACAGTGCCGATTGATTTACCAATAGGCGTGATGATGCACGATTTTGCCATCAGCGAAAATTACACAATTTTTATGGATCTGCCCTTAACTTTCAGACCAGGACGAATGCAAAAGGGAGAACCGCTAATGATGTTTGAGCGCGATCGCCCCAGCCGCTTTGGTATTGTGCCACGTTATGGCGACAATAGTAATATTCGTTGGTTTGAAAGTCCGGCTTGCTACGTCTTCCATACCCTCAACGCCTACGAAGAGGGAGACGAAGTGGTTCTTGTCGCCTGTCGCATGAATTCCACTAATGTTTTAGTTACTGAACACACGGAAATTGATTCTCAAGGAGATATTCCCTACTTACATCAGTGGCGATTTAACCTGAAAACAGGGTCAGTACGCGAAGAAAAGTTAGATGATGTGGCTGCGGAATTTCCCCGCGTTAACGAAAACTTTTTGGGGCGACAAACACGATATGGCTACGCTGGCAAAATGGCAAACAGTATCGTACCTTTATTTGAGGGTGTAATTAAATACGACCTCAGCAGTGGTCAATCCCAAACCCATGAATTTGGCCGGGGACGTTACGGCGGTGAAGCTGTATTTGCGCCACGTCCTGATGCAACCGCTGAAGATGAAGGCTGGCTGATCACTTTTGTCTACGATGAAGGTTCCGCAACTTCTGAGTTAATAGTAGTCAATGCCCAAGATGTAACAGGTGAACCTGTAGCACGGGTATTAATTCCCCAGCGAGTACCTTACGGATTCCACGGTGCTTGGGTAACTGAGGAACAGTTGAATTGGGGATTAGGGATTAGGAATTAGGGACGGGGATTCAAAACCATACCTAATCCTGTAAGAACATCTTAAAAGTCAAGAATCCCAAAGCGGCGTCCCTCCCTAACCAGATTCTTAATTGGTTGTGGAGGAACGCCGCGATCCTTTGAAGCATTTGGTGTTGGGCATTGCCCAACCTACATTTAAGCTTTAAGAGTAGGAAATTTTTTCAAAAACAAAACCCGATTCCTCAGCTATTTTTTTACTTTCTATTTGTAGCTACATGAGTATGAAATAGTATTAATTGAACCTTAGCTGATAAATATTTAATTGATATAAATATAGTGCGCTGTCAAATGAGGTAGCTACCAGTCAAAATTATTTGGACAGAGAAAACATTAGAAAACTACATAGAAAATTTACAAAAATAACAAGATAATTTTGCACCCTTTTGCCATACTGTTATAGTCTGTTGCTTCATGAGATGAAAAATCTCAAATAGAGAAGTTAGCTTGAGCTTAAATCCTGGCTCCATCTCTTGCTGCCCTCCGATTTGAGGCTACTATGTAGCTGCCTTAATGAAGAAATAGTTACTGCTAACTTCCTTGCCTAACAGATATATGATTTATTTTTGATTTTCCCGTAACTACACACTATACCATTTAAGCCTGCTGCCATTGGTAGTAGGCTTTTTGTAGTTCTTAGTTTACGAAGACTACCAAAATCAAGTAAATCAATTAAGTTATAAGCAATATCTAGAAGCAATGCTTATTTCAGTTCTCAATAGTTTTTTTGAGCTTCAAGTGTAGGGTGGGCAATGCTAGCCCTGCCAAGGTGGTTACAAGTATCCCAAAAACCTTGATTTCGGTCAAATTATTTTTTGCGATCGCATTGGGGCTTGTTAGAAATCATCATTTTTGTCAACAATTTTATTTTATTGATAATTGGTGCTTGGCAAGAAGTGACGGATTAAATGTCAAATTGACCGTTACCTCAATCGATACGCAATTTTTGACATTTTTAGAGATGCTTTAATGTCACCTTGACAGGGCTAGGTGGGCATTGCTCACCCTACTACTGCTACGTATATGTTCAAAAATTAAATAGGAATCGTATATTCAACCCGATTAACTTGCTCTAGACCGCCTGATCGCGTAAGAATAATAGTTAAGATGCTGTAATTTGTCTTAACAATGCCGCTAACACAGCTTGCTCAAACCTTAAACCCTCCCCAAACACCAACAGACAAACGGGGATATGATTATGATTTGGTAATTGTAGGCGGCGGGATTATTGGATTAACCCTAGCCTCTGCTTTAAAAGATTCCGGCTTGACTATACTCCTGGTTGAAGCCAAAGTAGTATCAGCAGCAGTAGCCAAAGGACAAGCATACGCGATTCATATGCTGTCGGCGCTAATTTATCAGGGAATTGGAATTTGGGACAAAATTCTGCCTCAAATCGCCAAATATAGCCGTGTTCGCCTTTCTGATGCTGATTATTCCGAGGTGGTAGAATTTGAAACAGCAGATTTAGGTACGCCAGAGTTGGGTTATGTGGCGGAACACCAAGCGCTGTTGCAGCCCTTGCAGGAGTTTGTCCAAGATTGTCCAAATGTAACGTACTTATGTCCCGCTGAGGTGGTAAACACAGAGTATCACCAGGACATAGTAGCCATAGATATTAAGGTGGCTGAGGAGATCCGAACAGTCCGAAGTAAATTATTGGTAGCCGCAGATGGGGCGCGATCGCCTATTCGCCAAGCTGCGGGTATTAAAACCTTGGGTTGGAAATATTGGCAGTCCTGCATTGTAGCCTTTGTTCAGCCAGAAAAACCCCACAACAATACTGCCTACGAAAAATTCTGGACTAGTGGGCCATTTGCGATTTTACCTTTACCAGGGAACCGCTGCCGCATTGTATGGACAGCACCGCACGAAGAAGCAAAAGCCTTATGTGCCTTAGATGATGAGCAATTTTTAGCAGAACTAACTCGTCGTTATGGCAATCAGATGGGTAAGTTGAAATTATTGGGCGATCGCTTTATTTTTCCAGTACAACTCATGCAAAGCGATCGCTATGTCTTACCCCGATTGGCATTAATTGGTGATGCAGCACACAATTGTCATCCCGTTGGTGGACAAGGTTTAAATCTGGGGATTCGAGATGCAGCTGCTTTAGCGCAAGTGCTACAAACAGCAAACGCAGCTAGTGAAGATATTGGCAACATTAGGATACTCAAACGTTATGAACGCTGGCGTCAGCGAGAGAACCTGACAATTTTAGGTTTCACCGATTTGTTAGATCGGATGTTTTCTAATAACTTCTTACCTGTGTTAATAGTTCGCCGTATCGGTTTATCGATTGTGCGGCGAGTGCCTGCACTCAAAATATTTATTCTCAAGTTAATGATCGGTTTGAAGGGGCGTACTCCAGAATTAGCAAAACGTTAAATTCATCCCCTGGTTAAAATACGGGGGATTTTTATTAACTGCACTCAGGAAATTCTCATACACGTAATTGCTATTTGTCAAATTTTAAAAATATTTACAATACCTTTTGTAAAAGCCTTTTTTACGTTCTTCTTTGCGTCTTTGCGACCGAGGCGTAAAATAAACTTTTAGCCGTGAATTTGGGTTTCATCTGTCTCTTGGTTTTAATACACTGATAATAAAATATATAATTTATATTTATTTTGGATTTTAATAGCATAATTGCGCTTTAATATATAAGAAACACAAGGGTTTTGGCAGCAGGGTAAATGATGAAATAATATATAAAAAAATCAAGGAAAAACGTGTGTTTAGGATTATTAAAGGCACGCAATCGTTATCTGCTCACCTAAAATTAGAGCATTATATCCTTATAGATAGATGCCATAGAATAAAGTAGGCGCTAAAACAAAGCCCAGCACCCGAAAAAGCTAGAATTGATAAAATTGCACTGTTTGTTACAAAATTAAAAACCAAAAATGAAAAAGTGGCAACATTGCCCATGAGTAATGTTAAAGTTTCAAGAAATTAATCTAAAATTTTCAGCGAGTATCAATGCTGAAGCAGCTAAAAAAAAATCCAATTCCTATAATTGCCGGGGCAGGGCTAGCCGCCTTTTTAGCCGGGGCAATGGTTTCAGCACCTGAGATTGGGAAATCCTTGGGGCAATGGCTAAAACATGGCAGTAATCACTCTGAGCAAATATCTGAAGCAACAAAAGCTACATCAGCCGTTTACCCGCTGATATCACAATCTCTGCCAGAACGGGCGGCAAAATTAGCACAGATCGCCCAAAATTCTCGTTCGGCAGACCGAAACCGTGCGCGTTATCTATTGGCCAGTGATTACATTGAAAGAACGCAAGCAAGAAAAGCGCTAAGTTTACTCGAAGGGCTAGAGAAAGACTATCCTATCCTAGCTCCCTACATTTTGCTGAAACAGGCGCAAGCACAGGATATGCTCGGCGAAGACGGCAAAGCTTCAGATCTTAGACAAAAAGTATTCAAACAGTATCCCAAAGAAGCAGCCACAGCTAAAGCGATTTATCTGATTGCTCAACCGAAGTTACAGGACATAGCGATCGTTCAATTTCCCTCTCATCCGTTAACTTGGGAAATTATCCGCCAGCGATTGCAAATAAATCCTAATCAGCCGCAATTACAGTTGATTTTGGCAAAATATGCCGCAGATCAACCAGGAATAGTTGAGGTATTGGATGACCTAACAAAGCAATTTACTATCAAGCTTGAAGATTGGGAAACTATCGGTACAGCTTACTGGACAAATAATCAATTTGAAAAAGCAGCAAAAGCTTATGCCAGAGCACCCAAGACAGCTCGCAACCTCTACCGTATTGGCCGCGGTTTGCAAGTAGCAGGCAAAGAACAGGCAAAAGCGATCGCCACTTATCAACAACTAGTACAAAAATTTCCAGAAGCTAAAGAAACTGGGACTGCCTTGCTGCGTCTAGCAGAAATGGCAAAAACCCGTAAAGATGCTCTGCCTTATCTTGATCAAGTAATTAATCAATTTCCAGATTTAGCTGGTAAGGCACTCGTAGAAAAAGCCAAAATTTTCCAAGCCCTCAAGGATAATCAGTCAGCGGAGCAGGCATGGCAATTACTCATAGCCAAATATGGAAATTCTGACGAAGCGGCAGAGTATCGTTGGAAAATAGCCCAAGAAAAAGCAAAAGCTAGAGATTATGCAGGTGCTTGGCAATGGGCAGAACCAATTACTACTAACAATCCAAAAAGTATATTGGCTCCTAGAGCAGGTTTTTGGGTGGGTAAATGGGCAACTAACTTAGGAAAGCAGGAAGAAGCTAAAGCCGCTTATGAATATGTAATTGGCGAATTTCCCTACTCTTACTATGCATGGCGATCGGCAGCAATTCTGGGGCTGAATGTTGGTAACTTTAATACCCTGCGCCAAATGAACCCGGAAATTATCCCACCTCAGCGTCCTGTGCCTACCGCTGGTTCTGAGACTTTTAAAGAATTGTATCTACTCGGTCAAGACCGTGATGCTTGGTTGCAATGGGAGACAGAATTCCAAAATAAAGACCAGCCTACAGTTGCAGAACAATTTACTCAGGGCTTGATGCAGCTAGTAAGGGGAGAAAATAAGTTAGGAATTGACACAATTTCTAAATTGGAAGACCGAGAAATACCAGAAGAACAAGCCCAATATCAAACTCTTAGTCAACAGGTAACTTACTGGCAAGCCCGTTATCCATTTCCTTATCTCCAAGAAATTGAAAAGTGGTCTACTGACCGCCAACTCAATCCTTTATTAGTGACTGCTCTTATCCGTCAAGAGTCTCGGTTTGAATCTAGAGCCAAATCTGTTGCTAATGCCTCTGGCTTAATGCAAGTATTACCATCAACAGCTAAATGGATTGCCCCCCAAATCAAGTTGGATTTCAAAACAATTAACCTAGAAAATCCCAACGATAACGTTATGTTAGGGACTTGGTATCTGGATCATACGCATCAGCAATATAGTAATAACTCCCTGTTAGCGATCGCTAGTTATAACGCTGGCCCAGGTAATGTTTCCAAATGGCTGCAAACTTTGCCTACACAAGATCCAGATGAATTTGTCGAAAAAATTCCTTTTGACGAAACCAAAAATTATGTCCGTCAAGTATTAGGTAACTATTGGAATTATTTAAGACTTTACAATCCAGAAATTTCTGCTTTAGTAGGACAATACTCAAAGACACACCCAAAATTGCCGACGCAGTAATGTGCTGAAGCAAAAAATAATAGGCAAATCAGCTAAAAATTCCAAAAGCTAAGACGGCAGAGTTTGCTAGATGCGAGCAATACCTCATAGCACGCTTTTATCTCCGTGCCGCCCTACTTACCACTGTGCGGGAGCCTACCTTCGCGCGTCTATAACGGAACGGCAGTCGCTACAACTGGGAGGCAGTCCGTTCACACCATACTTGTAGACACCCGTAGGGCTTCCGGTAGGGCAGGAACTTTCATGGGAACCCCCCGAAGGCGCTGCCTCGGTAACTTACCTAATCAGGAGACACAAGCCTTTTACTTAAAAGTCAACCTAACATTTTTAACGAAAAAGATGTTGGGTAAAAATTTATCGAAGTTGCAAAGTAACTAAAAACCTGTCTTGCTTGCTGCTTCCCCAGATAAAATAGTTAACAAATGTTGCCTAATAGCTGACTCATGACGCCACAAGACTTAGACACTGTACCGCAATCCGATTCACCAGGGGAATACCCAGATGCAGCTGCCTCAAATTCTCCCGATATAGATACGGAAGAATATGACAACTCAGAGATTGATCCTCTTGATGAGTTGCCAGATGAAATCGAAATGTCGTTTTTCGACCACCTAGAGGAGTTGCGACAACGAATTTTTTATGCGCTAATTGTGTCCGTAATAAGTATTGTCGGCTGTTTCTTTTACGTCAGGCCAATTGTCCAGCTATTGGAAGTTCCCGCACAAGGAATAAAATTTCTCCAACTTGCGCCAGGAGAATATTTCTTTGTTTCCCTGAAAGTCGCAGCCTACAGCGGCTTATTAATTTCTAGCCCCTTTATCCTTTTCCAAATTATCCAATTTGTTCTCCCCGGACTCACTCGCCGCGAACGCCGCTTGTTAGGGCCTGTAGTTTTGGGGTCGAGTGTGCTGTTTGCCGCAGGGTTAGTATTTGCTTATTTTCTCCTTATCCCCGCAGCTTTAAACTTCTTTATCAGTTACGGTGCAGATGTAGTAGAACAACTGTGGTCGATTGAAAAATATTTTGAATTTGTTTTGTTGTTGTTATTCAGCACTGGTTTAGCATTTCAAATTCCTGTAATCCAACTTTTGCTAGGTGCTTTGGGAATTGTTTCTTCTAATCAAATGCTTTCGGGTTGGCGTTACGTGATTATAGGAGCAGTTGTTTTAGGTGCCATCCTTACACCTTCAACTGACCCCCTGACCCAAAGTCTTTTAGCAGGAGCAGTACTAGGGCTTTATTTCGGTGGTATTGGTCTAGTGAGGCTGACAGGCAAATAATAATTCGTAATTGATAATTCGTAATTCGTAATTCGTAATTTTCATCCTACGGATAAATTCGTGATTTTCAATAAAGATGATTCGCACCCTGTCAATATTATTTGTCATTATGAATTACGAAATTAAATCTGAATTGTTTGATTACGAATTATTAATTACTAGTTGATATTAGGAATCATTCTAGATGATGAGGAAGTTACTTTAATTTTGCTAGAGAGGGATATTTTATTGGCAAAAAAATTTATAGTAAGCCCTATATTTAAAATCTATATAGAAATTATGAGCTTATTGTTAAAGCTATTAATAGACAAGGTATAAAGATAAGAGCAAATCATAATATCCATTCTGAAGAACGCTCACCCAAATCAAGAGGAATGCTCACAGCTTTGCCAAGTCGCGGACGATCGCGTGTTTGTGTAATAAATATTTGCACTTGTGTTGTCCCACCTAAAGCATGAAGGTAACTGGCAATGGTATCGAGATGGGTTTGATACTCATCTTCACTCATGGGAAAAGAGGCTTGCTCTAAATATTTCCACATTACTTGCAGAAATATCTTGCCTTGGGAGCGGCGCAATTGGACATCATAAGAGCGTCCCCACTTATCAAGCAACAGTTGACGTAATTCTTGTCCTGTCATAGGTTGTCTTAGATTGAATTTTACATTTAGTTATGATGTTAAGTTCCGTAACTCAAGTATGATAAGGATATAAAGAAATGTAATGCTAACAGAAAAGATGCTAGAAATATCTTGGAACAGAGAAGTATGGCATTTTTGTGGGCGTTAGCATTTCGACTCAGATAAGAGCTACTTAACTATTAGTACTCTTATCAAAATGCTTAACAAAATACACAAAGAGCGCGTAGATTATGGCTCAATTTTCTGAATCAGCAGACGTGCCCGATATGGGGCGTCGTCAATTCATGAATCTGCTCACTTTTGGAACCGTCACTGGAGTGGCTCTGGGTGCATTGTATCCCGTTGTCAAGTATTTTATTCCACCTGCTACAGGTGGCACTGGTGGCGGTACAACGGCAAAAGATGAACTGGGCAACGATGTTAGCGTCAGTAAATTTCTAGCAAGCCATAATGTAGGCGATCGCTCCCTAGTTCAGGGACTCAAGGGCGACCCGACTTATCTTGTAGTAGAAAGCAAAGAAGCGATCGGCGATTACGGTATTAATGCCATCTGCACCCACTTAGGTTGTGTTGTCCCCTGGAATGTGGCTGAGAACAAGTTTAAATGTCCTTGTCACGGTTCCCAATATGACGCAACTGGTAAGGTTGTCCGGGGCCCAGCACCGCTTTCTTTGCCTTTGGCGCATACCAAAGTAGAAGACGACAAAGTTGTCTTAACTCCTTGGAATGAAACCGACTTCCGCACCGGCGATGCACCTTGGTGGGCTTAATCAGTGCTGAGTTGTTAGCTCTAAGTTGAAAGTCAAGAGTATAAATTTAGGCTCTTGACTAATAACTAATAACTAACGACCAATGACTAATAACCAATGACTAATTTATGAGAGAATCGTTGCCCCTACAGAGATGAGAAATGCTTTTACAACAGCGAGGTTAACTCGCAGTACTAGAGCAATAGTAAAAACATTGCTCATAGCGATCGCTACCGTGACATTTTTCTTCACCAGCGATCTAGCCCTTCCCCAAGCTGCTGCTGCCTATCCTTTCTGGGCACAGCAAACCTATCCAGAAACACCCCGCGAACCAACTGGGCGAATCGTTTGTGCCAACTGTCACCTAGCAGCAAAGCCGGCAGAAGTGGAAGTTCCCCAATCAGTGCTACCTGATACTGTGTTTAAAGCAGTAGTGAAAATCCCCTACGATACCAGCTTGCAGCAGGTTGGTGCTGATGGCTCCAAAGTCGGCTTAAACGTCGGTGCGGTATTGATGCTACCCGAAGGCTTCAAGATTGCTCCTGAAGAACGTATTTCTGAGGAGTTAAAGGAAGAAGTCGGCGATGTTTTCTTCCAACCCTACAGTGAAGATAAAGACAACGTTGTCATCGTCGGCCCCCTACCAGGTGAACAGTATCAGGAAATCGTCTTCCCAGTTCTTTCGCCTAACCCCGCAACCGATAAAAACATCCACTTCGGTAAATATTCAGTTCACTTAGGTGCAAACCGGGGACGCGGACAAGTTTACCCAACTGGTGAGAAGAGCAACAACTCTGTTTACAGCGCTTCGGCTACTGGCACAATTAGCAAGATTGCTAAAGAAGAAGATGAAGACGGTAACGTTAAGTATGCTGTAAGCATCAAAACCGACTCTGGTGAAGTTGTCTCTGATACGATTGCTTTAGGGCCAGAACTGATTGTTTCTGAGGGGCAAGCAGTAAAAGCAGGTGATGCTTTAACCAACAATCCTAACGTTGGTGGATTTGGTCAACAAGATGCAGAGATTGTATTGCAAGATGCTAATAGAATCAAAGGGTTAATTGCATTCATTGCACTTGTAATGTTGGCTCAAGTCATGCTGGTCTTGAAGAAGAGGCAGGTTGAGAAAGTCCAAGCAGCAGAAATGAATTTCTAAATTCTTTGCTAATTAATTAATTTAAGGACAGGCAAATTGCCTGTTTTTTCTTTTGTGCTTTTTGCGTTCTAGACTGTAGAAAAATGCTTCTTATACGCCAATACGGTTCAGTTAAGAAAGTTCCTCTATGGAGGCAAGGGAACAGGGGGAAGAAAAAACAGACTTATCTGAACTGTATTGTCTTATACGCAATACTTTCGCCAACAGTAAGAAGGATGCGGCTAGATAAACATAGACGCATTCGCGTTGTTGCAGCCTCTCATAAATAAGCATTACCGCCTTGAAGTATGCACCCAACCCTACGGTAAGCCTTACTCTTCTCCGAACGGAGAAGGGCTTTATAAGAACAGCTACTACTCGACCACATTAATTACGAGAGGTTCGTAGTGAGCGATAAATTGCTCAAAATCAAAGGCTAAAGCCCTAGCTACGAACTTTCATAAGCCCTCGTAATTAATGACATAAAACACTACCAGATGATATTCAAAAAAGTTAGTATTTGGTGAGTTTAGTGAAAAACACTCTCAAATATTGCTCTAAAAGGTCTTTTCTCTGTTTTAAAAATCTAATCGTTAGATATTGCTTGATAATTATTAAGAAAACCTATAGATAACTTAAATCCTCTGATAGAATTTGCAAGTTTAAGCTTTGTTTTTTAAAATACATTCTCGACACTGAACAATGCCCCAGGTAGTTTTAGTCAACCCGCAAATTCCCCCTAATACAGGTAATATTGCTCGTACTTGTGCTGCTACTGGCACAGAATTACATTTGGTAGGGCCTCTAGGGTTTGAAATTAGCGATCGCTACCTCAAAAGAGCTGGTTTAGATTACTGGCCTTATGTCAAGCTACATTATCACGAATCACTAGAAGCTTTTAAAAACCTGCATCAGGAGCGTGGAGGTAGATGGTTAGGTTTTAGTGTTGGCGGTAGTTTGAATTATAGCCAATTTCAATTTCAAACTGATGATTGGTTGCTGTTTGGCAGTGAAACCACTGGCTTACCATCAATAGTTCTATCAGCTTGTGATGCTACCCTCTACATTCCTATGGCTCAACCACAAGTTCGCAGTTTAAATCTTTCTGTAAGTGTAGCAGTGGGTTTGTTTGAAGCTCGTCGTCAGTTAGGTTATTTACAGTAGGTCAATCTATTATTTCTAAGTAAAAATACTTAAAATAATTTTGGTACTCAATCTAAATAAGTAATTTATCTGAACAACAATATCCGTTGTTACAGCTATAAAAAGGGGAATGGGTATACTTGATTGTGAAAGTTGCTCTAAAACAAGGTCAAAAATGCTGACAAATAAGTATGGGCTTATATAAGAAATTTGTATAGGAAACACGAGACGATTCCAAATTTGAATGATAGATTTTGATGAATTTCAATTATCTAGACATGGGGAACAAAAACCTTAAAAGCTAGTCTTAAAGGGCATTTAAAGGTTTTTGGTTTCATTAGGATTTGGAAGAACCGTAAAATTAGCTGTGAGTTTATACGGTTGCCTTTTAGGGAATAAACAACGTAAAGTCTCGTGTTGGAAGACGGATTGTCTAAAAATATCTTGAAGATATCTACAGCAGGGGGAATTGCCTTTCTAAAAGTCGTAGCAACTCAATTGTTGATAGCAATAGTGGTTCTAGCAAAGTGTGATGTCTAGTCCCTGCAATTTCAGCAAGAGCAGCACAGACAACTGCAAAGTGCAACAAATCCTAGGGTGTGAGGAGTGGAACGGACAAGTCAGCACAGCAATTTTAAGTTTTGCTAAAAGGTGTGAACTTGTCTAAATCAGAGAAGCAGGTTAATCTTGCGTAAGTATCTCTGGTGGGTGTGATCTTGATCTATCTTTCGATGTGATCTAAATCATTGACTAGTATCAGACTGAAAAATATCGAGGTCAGTTAAGCGCTAGTGATCATAGGAGGTCGTCTTTGAAACGAGCATTGAAAAAGAGAGTAAAGGCTGTGCTGAAAAATACCCCCAGCAGCGATGGTGTCCCGGTAGAACAGTTAAACATTGTTAATTCAAAAAATAACCACCGGGTGCGGACAAAAGCCGCCATGATTGGCTTGGCAATCTCAATGGGAGCAACCAGTCTTTTGGTGACTCGACAAAGCGATCAAGCCCAAGCAGCGGCTCCTGTAGGCAGCCAAAAGGCAGCCTCAACAATTCCTGCTGCTCCTGACACCGAGATGAAATTTGTCCCCGCAAAGCTGGAGACCAAAACCGTCTTATCAGCAAGTTTGCCGGAAAATGCTGTCATAGTCGAACCAACAGCAATTTCACAGGTGCCTGGGCTTGAAGCTCAATTGCAGGTTGCGGCAAAAGGAATGCCCATGCAAATTGCTGCATCACAAGCATCTGCCAGAGCAACAGCAATTAATAAAATGCCCGTCTACCAGCAGCCTCAAGTTTTATCGGGCCGGCAAACAGCCAACCAGCTGGGAATAGTACAGCAACTCTCTAGTGCTAATGGTGTTGTTGGTAGTCCAATTACATCCTCCACACAAATAACAACAGAGGATACAGCTGCCAGCAGTGAAGTTAATGCTCAACTGAAGGCGCAACAAGAGTTTGCATTGAATCGCTTACAAGAGAAATCGAACCGTTTAAGAAAGAGTCTGGCGGAGTTGCGGTCTGGGGAGACCAAAAAGTTATCACAAGCTAGCATTGAGTTGGCACAGCCGATAGCGGCAGTTGAGAAAGTGCCACAAATCAACACAAGCGACGCTGTAACAGAGCAGTCGTCAACACTCACTGATACTAACAAAACTAGCCTGATATCGAAGTTAAAACAGGCAAAGGTTGCTAGTGCGCCTTTAGTGCCCTCTACACCAGTGACACTAAAAGTTGCCCCACCCTCGGCTGCTGTTGCCTACGAAGTTAAACCTGGAGATACATTAGCAGCGATCGCAAATAATTACGGTACTTCTATCTCAGAATTAGCCAAGGCAAATCATCTTAGCAATCCTAATCAACTGCAAATCAGCCAAAAACTGATAATTCCATCTGCTGGGGTTGAGCGCAGCATTGCAAGTGCGTCCGCTTCAGCAATTAACCCCTCTGTGGTGCAGACAAATGCTACTCCCAAGGTAGTTATATCTTCTGTCAATACAGCTAGCAGCGATTTAAATCTACCTGCTGCGTCACAGTTACCAGTCGTTACTAACAACATTGTTGCTGTGCCGACCCCAGTAACTACGATCGCTCAGATTCCAGAAAATACCGCAATTCCAGAAAATACTGCGATCGCTCCAGAAACAGCCCCCAGTTCCCCTGGCTCTTATGGTGTAGGTGGTGAAACTCCGGTACCACAAGTTATTCGAGATAGCGAGTTAAATCAACAACCGCAAAAGCTAGCAAGCACCAAAAATAATGAGCGTCTTCAGGGGCTACAAGCAGAAATTCAGAGATTGCGGGAAAAATACCGTGCCCAACAAGCCGGTGTAGTTATACCAGTCGCTACTGAAAGCAATAAGGCTGCGGTTCCGCTTACTGTGCCTAATCCGAACAATTTTGCGGTGACTAGCCCTACTTCTCCACGAAATGCAGTACAAATTCCCGTGCCTTCACCTATTGGGATCACTAACTTTAGCTCCCAACCGATGAAGCCCCTATACCGTGCAACTCAACCTACCAAAGAGCCAGTAAACCCAGAATTTTTATCTAACCAAGCCCCTGGTCGCAATATATCTGGCGCTAGGTTGGCAACTCCTCCTATCGGTGTCAATGCTTCTGACTCTTTAGGAAAGATGCGAGGAACTGTAGTCTCTCCAGGGTTACCACCTTTGGCAGCAGTAGATCAATACTTGCCCAAACCGCTCGACGAAACCATACCTCCCCCATCTAACTCATCCGTAGCTTATATTTGGCCAGCAAAAGGTGTCCTTACCTCAGGCTATGGCCGGCGCTGGGGCAGAATGCACAAGGGAATTGATGTTGCTAACTCCGTTGGCACCCCAATATATGCTTCTGCTGACGGTGTGGTAGAAAAGGCTGGTTGGAACAATGGTGGCTACGGCATCCTTGTGGATATCCGCCATCCTGATGGCAGTATGACTCGCTATGGTCATAACAGCAAGATTCTAGTGCAAGCAGGCCAACAGGTACGTCAAGGAGAAACAATTGCGCTTATGGGTAGCACTGGCTTCAGCACTGGCCCACACACCCATTTTGAAATCCATGCAGCAGGCAAGGGTGCAGTTAATCCTATCGCTTTGTTGGCGAACCGCGTCTAATTTCTGCCTGTTTAGAATCCAATTTTTCCTTGTTGGTGGAGGGAGCCAAACTCCCTCTTTTGCTTGTTATCCTAATAAGAGGTGGGTCTTCTCTCAACCTCAAATTAAAAATTTATTGCCAGCTAGACTAGCAATGACAAAAGTTTTATGATATAGTTAGAAACGTTGAATAAAAAATGGCTCAGTAGCTCAGTTGGTTAGAGCACGGGACTCATAAGCCTGGGGTCGTCTGTTCAAGTCAGACCTGAGCCACTTAAAAAAGTATTAATTTGTAAAAGTTCAGCCTACGGTCGTCATTTAATGACCATAAGCCTTTTTTTATGTAAATGCATTAGTCCAGTTGCGACCTGATCCAATTAAAAGTTTTTGAGTTGGTATTTAGAACTTAAAACTAAGGCTTGGGTAAATGGCGGATAATTTCAGCAACTGAGCAAGCTTGGGCGATCGCCCCTCTAGGTGTGTGAGGCTCATCGCCATCAAAAATTTCTGAGATAGAGCCAAGACAAGCGTCAAAGCGGAAGTGATCGAGCAAGGGTTGCCAATCAAAGGGCAGTGCTTCTGTTGGGTAAAAACGTTGCCAAGCGCGGATAAATGGCCCAATTAGCCAACTCCAAACAGTGCCTTGGTGGTAAGCGCGATCGCGATCCTCTGGGTTGCCAAGGTATTTACCTAGATACTTTGGATCGGCTGGATCAAGAGTGCGAAGTCCGTAGGGGGTGAGCAGCCTAGAAGTTGCCACCTTCAGTACCTGGTTTGCTTGTTGTTGAGAAAACCCACAGTGGTGTAGCGATAGTGCTAAAACTGCATTGGGACGAATCTGGGAATTGCGGCGATCATCTGGCTCAATAGTGTCGTACAAGTAGCAGAGCTTGGGATTCCAGAACTTTTGCAAAGAAGCTTTTACCTGTTGTGCTTGCTGGGCATAACGCTGTGCCTGCTTATTCAGACGTACCGAAGAACTGCCACACTGAAGCTGACTTAAACGTTCTGCCCACTGGCTGATCCAACATAGAGCGGAATACCACAGAGCATTAATTTCAACTGGCTTACCGCGACGGGGGGTAACAGGTTGCCCTCCAACAACCACATCCATCCAGGTTAGGGCAACACCAACAGCATCCCAACTAACCAGCCCATCAGTAGCATCAACTTGGATATTGTAGCGTGTACCACCTACAAACGCTTTGTAGATTTGCTGCACTATTGGAAATTGCTCTGCCAAAAACTGCCAGTCCTGGGTAGCCTCTAAGTAAATTCCTAAAGTTTCAATCCACCATAGAGATGCATCGATACTGTTGTAAAAAGGTTCGCTGCCAACATCAGGAAAAGCATTAGGAATTAAACCGTGGCGACAGTAATGCCCAAAAGTTTGCAGCAGTCCTTTGGCTAGCTCAAAGCGTTGTGGGACTAGTGCCAACCCTGGTAGAGAAATCAAAGTATCGCGCCCAGAATCATTGAACCAGTGATAACCAGCAATCAGTGTGGGTCCAGCAATTGAGGCGCGATAGACGATAAACTGATCGCTGGCGCGTAGTAGTTGCTGCCAAATCGCAGGGATCGCTTCGCTTTGTGGTTGGGAAAATTTTACCTCAGTAGTCCCTCCTTGACCCCATCCAAAAATTTGAGATAGCCTTTCTTGCTCTATTTCCACCGCTTCGACAAAGGTTTCACAGCTAAGGGGATCTTGTTGGGGATCAGGAAAACCCACTCGTGCTTCTAGAGTTACTGTATCTCCTGGTTGGAGAGTAACTGTCAAGTAACCAGGGCTATAAAGGTCTTCATGGTCGCCTAATCCCCGTTGCGTTTCCTTTGGCAATCCATAATTCCAGTACCACACTGCATCTGGTTGATAATCTCCTTTTGTCCAGCGCAAATGCCAAAGTGTGCCAAAGCGTCCAGCCATTATTGCTTGTAAGCAAACTTGCTGGGGCAAGAGTATTTGTGAAAAGTGTAATTCTGGACTGGCAGTTTGCTGGTGGTGAAAGTCGCGCTCGCCAATCAGCAGTCGTAGCCTTAAAATAGCTACATCCTTACCCTCATAGCGATATTGAATTAAGAGGCGATGGCAAAACTGGGCACAGGAGAGTAGAGATTTTAATTCTCCCCTGCTTTCCTTCTCCAACAACCCATAGGGCATAATTAATTGTCTGCTTAACTGCCAGTTATCCGCACCCCAAATCCACTTTGGAACTGGGTTAATATCAAAAGAGCGCAGCAGTGCGTAACCAGTAGGCTCAATCCGGCCAACACTCCAGTAATTTGTTCCTAGTGCAACAACGTTCCCTACTACTTCTAGGCTAGCTTCCAAATGGGAAAACAGCAGGTTACGTTCAGAAGGTGGGTTTGTAGCAGCAAACAACCAACCGTGATAAGTGCGCGTGCGTACATCAGAAAACGTACCACTGGCAAAACTGCCCAATCCATTAGTCAGTAACCATTCTCTTGTATCTAAATTAGCCATTTGCTACTCAAAATCGTTATGACTATGATATAGTCGTAACAGATCGTAATTAAACTGTGAGACAGCCCTTAAGGAAGGGTTAGCCCGACCTAGGGGACTGTGTTCCCCGAAGGGTGACAGCGTGGACGGGTGAGTTTTACCTGACCCGAATTCCAACGCTAGTAGAGACGTATATAAGTTGAAGGAGAATAGAGTTCATGTCCCTCACTTACGGAACGGAAGGATGCCTCCGCGTTGGTCAACAGGCTCCAGATTTTACAGCAACAGCTGTAGTGGATCAAGAATTTAAGACAGTTAAGCTTTCCGACTATCGTGGTAAGTATGTTGTCCTATTTTTTTATCCCTTAGACTTTACCTTTGTTTGCCCCACCGAAATCACAGCATTTAGCGATCGCTACGAAGAATTCAAAAAAGTTAATACGGAAATTCTTGGTGTTTCCGTTGATAGCGAGTTCTCTCACCTAGCTTGGATTCAAACCGATCGCAAATCTGGTGGCGTCGGCGACCTGAATTATCCCTTAGTTTCTGACATAAAAAAAGAGGTGAGCGCAGCTTACAACGTCCTTGACCCAGCAGCAGGTATTGCTTTGCGTGGTCTGTTCATCATTGATAAAGATGGTGTCATCCAGCACGCAACTATCAACAACCTAGCGTTTGGTCGTAGCGTTGATGAAACCCTGCGGACATTGCAAGCCATTCAGTATGTTCAGTCTCACCCAGACGAAGTTTGCCCTGCTGGTTGGCAACCAGGCGATCAGACAATGGTTCCCGACCCAGTGAAGTCCAAAGTTTACTTCTCTGCTGTCTAGATTTCGGTAGCTTTTAACTCCAATAAACTGTATTGGAGTTAAAAGCAAAATCAATACAAACCACAGATAAACCACACAGAACAGAGAAGTTTAAGCGGCGCAAGCCGTCGCTCAAAACTTTGATAAAACACAGATATACATTAATCAATGTCAAATTAGTGTCTATCTGTGTTTTTATTGTTTTATAGTTTAATAATTATGGATAAAATATGCTAACTTCAACTGATTTTAGTGGCTTATTTAATGAGCGCTTTTTCCGCAATTTTCTGCCAGTTCCCGCAACAGATAAGTTCAGGATAGGGATAGGAACAACAGATTTTCAACTTCCAGATATAACTAATGGTACTGTAGTTAAACTATCAAATTATAGAGGCAAACAACCGATATTACTTGCCTTTACTCGCATATTTACCGAAAAACAGTATTGCCCCTTTTGCTATCCTCATATCAAAGATTTGAATGAAAATTACGAACAATTTAAAAATTGTGGCATAGAAGTTTTGATGATTACTAGCACCGACGAAAGGCAAAGTCAAATAGTTGTCAGAGACTTAGGCTTAAAAATGCCCTTACTCAGCGACCCCGGTTGCCGCGTATTTCGTACCTATAAAGTAGGACAAGCATTAGGAGCGCCCCTACCAGCGCAATTTGTATTAGATAAAGATGGCAAACTCTGCTATAGACATCTCTTTTCATTCATCGATCATAATGCCAGCATAGAAACGCTCTTAAAACAATTTAATTGAGTTAAAAGACAACAATGTTTACTAAATTACCAGGTTATCTGCTTTAGAGAAATTAACAAGTAAATTTTAATTTACTTGTTGAATATTTTGTTATAAATGTAAAATTAAATAAAATTTGTATAGGATTAATATTAATCTTTATAATTGACTTTTAGCAAAAATACAAATAATACCAAAATTAACCACAGATAAACACAGATAAACACCGATATTTATCTGTGACCATCCGTGTTTATCTGTGCTTTTATATCCAAATCACAGACTTATTTAAGAGGCTTAATATAGGTATGGTGGGCAGTGCCCACCATACAGGGCTTAAAACTTTCACAAATGATTTATTAGGATGCCTATAGCAAGTGTTTAGTAACGGCTTGCAAATTAAATATAAACAGCTTATCAGACTGAGCTACCAACTTTTAGATATAGGCAGGAGTAGGAAAATTAAACCAATAAAGTAATACAATAAAAGCGAGGAAGTGAAAAAGCTTACCCTACAAGTAAAAACTGTTAGGTTTAGCCATGCTCAAATTGTATCACCACCTGATTTCTGCAAACTCCCGTCGCGTGTGGATTGCATTACTAGAAAAAGAATTGGAATTTGAACTGATAGAGATGAAGCTGGATGGCGATCAGTTTAAACCAGAATTTTTAGCGATCAATCCCTTCCATCACATTCCAGTGTTAGTTGATGATGACTTTAGCGTAGTGGAATCCTTGGCTATTCTTGACTACTTAGAGGCAAAGTATCCCAAGCCTAATTTGTTACCAACAGCAGAGAAAGCCATAGCAACCGTGCGGATGGTGGAAATGGTGACAATTAATGAATTAATGCCTGCCATAAACCCATTGTTTCGGCAAATGATTGGCTTGAGCGATAACGATCCGCAGCAGATAGAGCAGGCAAAGCAAAAATCAGCAACCGTACTAGCTTTTTTTGAGAAATTAATTGGCGATCGCCCATACTTTGGTAGTGAGCAATTAACTTATGCCGATATCGTTGCTGGTAGTACTATTCCCTGGCTTCCGCAAATGGGGTTGGCTCTAGAAGACTATCCCCAACTCCAAACTTGGTGCGATCGCTTAATGCAACGTCCATCCTGGCAAACTACCCAACCTAGCCCAGAGGCAATTGAAGCCTTTAAGTCGCGGATGAGAGCTTTAATGACGCAAAATCAATCCCAATGAGCCATGAGATGACTTTGCGCCGCCAATACCAATTCGCCCTTAACATTCTTCAGGCGAGGTCTGATTTTATAGCTTGACCTGCTGCAAATGACTGCGGGGATTATATGTACGTATAGCCCGAATTTTTTCATAATATTCCCGCTCTTGCTGGCTGAGGTCTTTTGCTGGGACAATTGCCACCTTCACCAACTGATCGCCACGTCCACCCTTGGCTAAAGGCCAACCTTTGCCACGTAAACGCAGAGATTGGCCAGAACGCACTCCCGCCGGTAACTTGACGTTAACCAAACCATCGGGTGTTGGAACATCGATAGATGCTCCTAAAGTAGCTTCATCTGGGGTGATTGGTACTTCACAAACAAGATTATCGCCTTCAAACTGAAAGAAAGAATGGGGCTGAAGTTCTACCTTTAAGTACAAATCGCCTCGTTGTTGGGTCATAGGGTTGAATTGACCTTTGCCCCGTACACGCAGGCGAGTACCTGGTTTCGCACCAGCAGGGATACGGACATCTATCGTTTCGTTACCCAAGCTGAAGCGCTTTTGGACACCAGCAAAAGCTTCTCCAAAAGTCAAGGTGATCGCAGCTTCGCTGTCCTGGGTCGCGCCTGCACCCGTACCTACATCTTGAAAGCCAAAATCATTAAAACCACCAAAACCACCAGGTCTACCTGTGGAAGTGCGAGAAGAATAACTTTGGCGGCTACTACGAGGGCCAGCACCACCAAATAACTCATTCAAGAAGTCATTAAAACTCCCATATTGGCTGAAGTCAAACCCGCTCATATCCACACCAGCGCCACCGGATGGGAAGCCTTCACCAACTTGTTTCCAGTATTGACCATACTGGTCATATTTTTTGCGTTTGTCTGGATCTGACAAAACCTCGTAGGCTTCGTTCACTTCTTTAAAGCGTGCTTCTGCCTGTTTATTATTTGGGTTAACATCGGGGTGAAACTTGCGGGCTAATTTACGAAAAGCTTGTTTAATTTCTTCTGGACTGGCAGTTTTACTAACTCCCAAAATTGCGTAATAGTCTTTGAAGTCGGTTGCAGCCATCTACCAGCCTCCTCTAAAAATTCCTGTTATGTTCTTTTTCTAAGATGTGAGATCTCTTCTTTGCCAGGTATAATGCCAAGCAAATAAAGTCTGATTTTAAATTAACAAACATTACAGAAAATCAAGTGGGGTTCTCGCTCACAATCCGAGTGCAATTTCCGTACTCCTGCGATTCTGAAAAGCGAATTAGGCAGTCTAGACCTTCTTCCAAGCTTGGAGGGGCATCCCGGAGTTGGCGATGCATACGCCAGATAACATCTTCAGGAACCTGGCGACTACGCCGTTTATTGCGTGTCAAACATAGCCAAACTGGGGTATTCGCCCAAATTCCAGTAATGTGGGTAAAGCCTAAATCGCGGGCTAGGGTGATAATCTCACGGCGATGACGGCGCTGGACGTTGGTAGCGTCGTAAATTGCTGTCTTACCTGCGGCGAGGACTTGTTGTAATTCCTCCTGAATTGCCCGCCAGATCAGCAGCCACGGGCCTTGAATTGCTTCATTGCCAAACAGTTGCCCCCGAATGACATCAGTAGAAATTACCTGCATCTGGGGACATTCTGCTTGCAATTTTTTAGCTAAAGTTGTTTTGCCACTGCCCGGAAGACCAATTAGTAACAACAGTTGCGGCATTTGTCCTATCGTGTGCCAAGCAGTTGGTGCGTTTATGTCATTAGTTTTTAACTAATAACTGTTAACTAATGACTAATGGCTAAATGACAGTACCGTGGGGGATGACAGCATTTTTCAGCACAACAATAATGCCGCTGCGAATGTAAAAACCTTGACCTTCGCGCTCTGCTTCTTGCACGTTGTCTTTATTGATAATTTTCACACCATGACCGATTTGAGCATTTTTATCGATGATCGCACGACGAATGATGCTATCTGTACCAATGCCTACAGGAATATCACCTTTTTCAACGCTACAGTGACGTTCTACAGAGTCTTGGTAAAAATCGGCACCCATAAGTAGAGAATCTTCGATGATCGTACCAGATTCAACCCGCGATCGCACTCCTAAAACCGAATGTTCAATGCGGCAATTTTTCAGAATACAACCTTCGCCAATCATCGATTGTCTGATTTGACAATCTTGTAATTTACTCGGAGGTAAATAACGAGCGCGGGTATAAATTGGTGCGTGTTCATCGTAGAAGCTAAAGGGCGGTACGGGTTGGTGTGTCAGTGCTAAATTGGCTTCATAAAAAGCTTCAATGGTTCCAATATCTTCCCAGTAGCCATCAAATAAGTAGGCTTGAACGTTGTGATCTTTTGCAGAGTCAGGAATAATTTCTTTACCAAAATCAGTCCGTTCTATAGATTCTTTCAACAATTTGATCAAAACATCTCTTTTAAATACATAAATCCCCATTGAGGCGATGTAGGGTTGGAGTTTGGCTTGTTCTGCGTTCAATCCGAGTATGGAAGTATCGACGCGCATTGCTTTTAAAGCATCGCCTTTAGGTTTTTCGCTAAAGTCAACTACCCTACCGGAGTCATCAATTTTCATTAAGCCAAAATCTGAGGCCCGGCGCTCATCTATGGGAATAACTGAGAGAGTAATATCAGCACCCGTCTCTCGATGACGCTGCACAAACTCGCGGTAATCCATACGGTAGAGGTGGTCGCCGGAGAGGATCAGATATTCCTCAGCGTCCCATTCTTCTAACAACCAAATGTACTGACGCACAGCATCAGCTGTACCCTGGAACCAGTTCGGGTTTTCTGGCGTTTGCTGTGCAGCTAGCACTTCTACAAACCCTTCACTAAAGCCACTAAAGTTATATGTACGAGCGATATGGCGATTCAGGGAAGCTGAGTTGAATTGTGTCAGGACATAAATTTTAAATATTTCTGAGTTTATGCAGTTACTGACAGGGATATCGATTAGACGGTACTTTCCAGCCACTGGTACTGCTGGTTTAGCACGTAGTTTAGTTAGCGGATAAAGGCGAGTACCTGCGCCACCACCAAGAATAATTGCTAAAACTTTTTTCACAAGATGTCTCCCGACTGCCTTTCAACTCTCACCTTCAGTTTAGGACTGTATGTGGCAGCTGATAAGGGGGGAGCGCAGATTCTAATTAGTAAATTTTACAGAATACTGCTGGTGATCAATAGTGCTGCCAACAACTCCCACATCAAAAACTATGTGTCGATTGACACGTAACAAATACAGGCGATCGCTACACTAGTTTTATAACTCTGCAATCTATAAATACAATTCTTTGCTGATTTTAAAAAACCAGTAAATTTTAACTCAGTGACAGCTACCGTAACTCTTGTTTTATAAATAACATGAAAACTACTTATAGTTTGCAAATGATTTTCAAAGAATAATTGTCTAAAATTTGTTCACAAGACTTATCTTTACTCGCTGTGAACTCTGGCGTATAGTCTTAAGCTCTTTGGTTCCTTGGTAACAGAGTCAGGTAGATTCTGCTTACCCTAGAGTGGCGATCGCCACATTTAAATTAAACGCCCAATCTCCCAGGAGTTCGCATTCTATTAACTAAATGCAATTTCTGCGACAACTTGAGAAACTGCACCCAAGGTTCCTCAGACAGCTGAGAAATGCCATTTGCTGAAAGTGTTGCAGTGAAAACATCCTTTCCAGGCGCGACGCCATCAACGCCTAAATTTTCCAAAACAGCAATTGCAGAACCTGAAACAGGTTCGGTATGGATAAAAACTACCAAACTCGACACTTCTGGGTCTTGTACATTATTCAGCGCCATAGCAAGAGCGGCGTCTAGCTTCTGATAATTCATAAGCAATTCCTGAGTAATCAGGGTAGGCTATCTCTTAACCCACCCTATCACCAACCTATCAAATTTATAGGTTTTTACTACCTATCCTTGTACAGACGTAATATACACATTTCTACGTCTAATTACAGATTTGTTGCCGAAACTACTTTCTAGATAAGTTGGGAGTGTGCTTCTCGGATAGCTGATGCGATCGCACTTTCTGGCATTGCATTAGCAATTTGTTGTCCTTGTTGCACAAAAAACTGTTTGAAAAACTTGTCTTTTCTAGCCTCAGTCAAAATCACTTGCTTAATTAGTTCTATTTGTTCATTGCTAGAAGTAGCGACACTCTGTCTTTGGAATTGTTCTAAAAGGCTTTTAACTAGGTGTAATGATTGTATTGGTTCGCTGCTATTAGCAACAAAACTGCGAATTTTACTAGCAGCTTCGTCATAATTAATTTCTCCAGAACCAGCTAAGTTTGTAATTGTACTACCTGTAATAAAAAAACTATTACCAAAAGGTCTTTTACTAGATTCTTTTAAGGCTCCTGCTTGATCTGCGGCAATATCTAAAAGCTTGTTAATTTGTGGTTCTTTGACAGCCATTAAGCCTTTCATCATATCATAAATTTCTCCAACCCTTTGTTCAACATCTTGTCGGAGAACACCTTGTTTATGAGTTACTTTAACAACCCAAAGGTCACCACGTTGTTCAACTCCCTTGAGTTCTAAACCTAAACCGTCATCCTCTAATTGAAATTTACGGAAAGTAAAGCTTAAAGCCCGCCAATTTACGCCTTCTTTGAAAACTAATTCTACTGCTTCTTCTACTTCTTGGAATAGAGCTTCAAATTCTCCTTCTTCAAAATTACGTCCTATAGGATATTGTTCTATTGGCTCTCCTTTATTATCTAATTTGCGGTAATAATAATCACATTTGACCTTAGCAAAACAAGTCTGACTATTGATATTCCAATCTTGAATACAAATTCCAGTCAAATTAGCTCCAGTAAAATCCGCTCCTGTAAGCTGAGTACGAATTAAAATACTGCCGCGCAAATCAGCATCTTGTAAATTTGCGCCTTTGAGATTAGTTTCTATTAACTTGAAATGCCTCATATCTGCATTTTGCAAATATGCTCCTTGCAAGTTTATTCTGCTAAAGTTTATGTCTTTACAAACTCCATCAGTTAACAGCTTTTGTACTTTGTAGTTAGTTAAGTCTAGATAGCGATTGTCTATTCTAGCTTTATCTAATCCCTTAACTTCCTTTAAACAAGTCCGGTAAAAATTCTTTGCTCGGAAATCAGTATTTGCTAACTGAGAACCAGTAAAATCAATATCACTTAAATCTAAATTATAAAATGATGTACCGCCCCATGAACCAACTGCGATCGCCCAAGAATGCAAAAACTCGAAATGACCGGAATATTTGTTACTAAATTTTGTTGCTATTAAGCTAATAATCCCAAAGCAAAATCCAGAAAAAATACCGCCTAAGATACTAGCGATTCTAACAAAAAGGCTTTGCTCTTCAACTTTACTATCTACTCCTCCTGATAAATATAAAACTACAGTAGCAATCACCGCAATTATAATTATAAATACAGCCGCACCGATTCGGAAATGATTAGATTGGTTTTTAGCAAAGCTTGTAGAAATGACAGCAATAGCGAAACTACCTGTTAGAAAAATAAAAATTGTAAAAATCATTCCTACTAAGCAAGCAGCCAAGTGTTGAATACTATGATCGACTAATGGAGAAATGCGTATTGTAATAGTTGGCAATAAATTCAATAATGCTAATACATCTGTGACTATTAATGTAATTAGAAAAAATTCTATAGCAACTTTTAAACCTTGGGCGATGCCTTGACGGATACTGGTAAATATCCAAGCAATAATTATTATGAACATTGAAAAAAGTTCTATTTTTCCTGGTTCATTTGGTAAAGATATATAAAAAAAATACCAGCTACCAAAAAAACTAGATACAATACCTGAAATAGAAGATAGTATAAGTATTGTAAAAAGCAAACAAAGTTTTATTAAGATTGTTTGTCCAGCAATAAGATTATGTAGTTCTGGTTGTAAAGATTCTTGAAATATACGCCAACCTTTGATATTTTGTCCCTGTTTAATACGGTAGGGTAAGCGATTAGATTGCATTGCAAATTCACCAATTAATTTGATAATTATTTAAATTAGATATGAGCATTACTATAACTTCCTCTCGTCAGAGATTATTATATAATTGGTTTTTGCCGCCAATTTTCCGAGAAAGACTAAATTTAAGTGCAATTCCGTTTCCAGCCAAACAAGACGCTGTTCTTGATTTGATTGATGACTCCGATTTAGTAGAAATTATTAACTCACGATTTGAGATCAACCCTTCGTCGCGTATTAGTGCAGTTTTTGGTCAACCAGACTTTCTCCCGTTTTCTTTTCTAGAGTTAGGGGTAAGACGAGGCGCTGCTGTATGCCGACTAGTGCGAGAATTTTCGGAACAAGCTAGAGTTGAGCTAGTTGAGAAAATTGACGCTCTTGAAAATGAACTGAAAAATAGTCAAAAGGCTATTTTATCTCAGGAAGATATAGAAGAAATATTCTCATTTTCTGAAAAAGAGCCAGATTCTATTCAACAATTTTTTGATGGAATTGATACAAATCATTCATCAGATGCGCTTAAAGATCCAGAACGTTTCAAAAAATTACTACCTATTCCCATCGCTACAGGGTTTTTAGTTGGAAGCAGCTACTTACTAACCAATCATCATGTGCTTCCAAATGAAGAAGTATGCGCTGAAGTAATAGCTCAATTTGGTTATGACCAAGACGGTCTTGGACGAAAAATTCCTCCAATAGAATACAAACTCGATCTAGATCCTGAAACAGGTTTTTTTGAAACTAACGAAGAATTGGATTATACCCTAGTTAAGTTACAAGACAGGCCTAAAGACAGTAATTTATCTATCTTAGGTAGAGCAGGCGATCGCTTTGGCTGGATTACATTAGATGAGAACAGTACAAACATTGCTCCACCTATAGATGATAAAAGGTTGATAGAACTCCAAAAAATAGGAGTTCAGCAAAATGTTCCCCAAGGCAAATTGGCACAAGGAGAACCAGTTAACATCATTCAACATCCAAAAGGAAAGCGTAAGCAAGTCATTCTTTCTAGTAATAGAGTTATCGATATTTATAAGAAATTTATCAGATATGAAGCTGATGCTGATTTTAGTTCATCAGGTAGCCCAGTATTTAATCAACAATGGCAATTAGTAGCATTACACAATTCAGCAGTAGCGAATATCAAAACTGATTCAACCATTGAAATAGTGGCAGAACAAGGTGTGAGAGCTTGTGAAATTGTTAAAGATTTACAACAAAAAAGTTCTAATTCGACAAAGATTAAAAACTTCATCGATATTTTTGTTGATACAAAAGAAAAAGAGGCTGAAAATAAGTCTACTACTCAGGCTGTTCAAGCTTACTGAGTGTATCTAAATTAGACTTTCACTTTTGTTTAGGAGCTTCATTATAGTTAATTTGCCCTGAGCCAGTGAGGTAGGTGATGCTGCTGTTAGTGATATGAAATTCATTGCTTGTAGTTTGGACTGGTTGAGTAGCAGCAGAGTTAGTTCCTAATGTAGATTCGTTTACGGCTGACGAATGCTCTTTAGCTAAATGGGGTTGAGCAACTATTTCACTGAGATTAGGCTTCTTGATGAGAATTGGAGTTAGTTGTTCTGGAATACCTGTCATCTGAATGGCATTACAGCCATATTTGTAAGCAAACTCAACAGGTTTCCCTGCTGCTATAGCATCATAAAAAGCTACAGCAAATTCAATTGCTGCCTTATCTCCAATTTCCCTACTCATACCAATAACATAGTTAATGTGTTGAGCGATCGCCTCTGCTTGAACCTGCGAATAGCAAGCATTAAGAATTACACACTCCACTTGATTAGCGAATAACTCAAATAGTCCTGCTAATCCTTCAGCATTTACAAATTTCTCTCGCCCTGCATCATCCTCAAATACTAATCCTTCATTCCCTGCTCCATGCCCGGAAAAATGTACAATCTGCGGTTCAAAATTCAATATTGCTCGTCGAACGTCTCTAGGGCGTACTGCCCACTTCTGTTCTAAGACAAAGCGATCGCGGTTTCTGGCAAGCTGTAGTCCTGTATCTATTTCCCGCAGTTCTTCATCAAGCCGCAAACGTACAGTGTCTTTTGGATTAGCTGCTAGAAATAAAATTTTGTTAACTTGAATGTCCATATTAATTAACAGTATGGGATAGCTACTCTTGTTCAGCAGTATAACTTTGTCTTAACATCATGGCTTTATCATCTATAGCAGTCTTAAATCATTCGTGGATAACAAGATCCCTGACTTATTTGAAAAGTCAGGGATCTAAGCCTCTCAATTTTTACAAATCAATAGGATTGCTATATCGAGTATCAACTGGTACGCCTACAAATTTGGTGGATTTCTCTAATTCGAGATGGCTATAATTACAGATTTGCTGCATTAATTACGCCAAAACCCCATTTGTGATCAAATGTTCCAGTCGGTTTGTTGGGAATGGAACTATTTTTACGCAGCAAATCTTTCACAGCAACTGGGTCTAGCTTCGGATCGCGCTGCAACAACAGTGCTACTAAACCAGTAACAAATGGTGTCGCCATACTCGTACCAGCCATGGCCACAAACTTAGAATTCACCATCATCGAGCGATCAAAATTGGCATTGGCGGAAAGGGTAGAAACAATCATCGCTCCTGGTGCGGCGACATCTGGCTTTTGAGCATCATTCCGCAATGGCCCTTCACTACTGAACTCAGACATATCGTCCAAATCCAAGCCCATTTCTCGCACTTGGTTATCAATATCTGTATATTTTACTTTCGTAGTGTAAGCAGCAACTGTAATGGCACTGCTAGCAGTTCCCGGTGCGCCTATCTTCACTGCATCCTTGACACTTTTACCTGTAAAAAACACCGATGAGCGATCATCAAGTGCCCACACGTCTAAACGTGTTTCAGTTGAAGAAGCGTTACGTACCCGTAACTGCCAAATACCTCCCATAACAGGCGAGGGGCCATTACCACGAATTTGCACGAAGAAATTATGGTCACCGTTAGCTGGATCTGGCCCTGGTGTCACTACTTCTACTCGTGCATCTGGTAACTGATAATTTTGGGCGGGATTGCTGTTAGCAATAATTTTTTGGAAAGGTGTAACGAAACCGTTAGGACTCCGCAACGATATTTCTAACTGACTGTCACGAGCATACCAACCGTTTAACCATACTATGCCTACTTGATTTAAAGGGACATTAAAGCGCATACCACGGGTTTTATTGGATGGGATGGTTGCTTGACCATGAATATTATCGTTGCCCTCGTTGCCTGCTGCACAGCAAACAATTCTTCCTGGCCCAGATTCAGCATCAATAATTTTTGACAAAGAATCACTACCATCGTGGGCATCGGCGTGTCCACCTAAGCTGAGATTGACGACTGCTGGCCGTTCTAACTCTCCGGCTACTCGGAAAACGTAGCGGACAGCATCAGCAATGTGGGCGTCCTGTAAGTCTGATTTAACAACGACCAATTCTGCCTCTGGTGCTACACCTCCATAAGTCGCATCTGCACCAGCAGCAATGCCGGCAACATGAGTGCCATGACCGTTAGTGTCTTGAGAAACTGTCAGTTGTTCTCCGGTGAATTCTGCTCCATAACCCCCCTCTCGAACACCCGGCCCTGGAAGGGTTTGATCCCAAATACGTAAAATGCGTCCAGCAAAGGCGGGGTGTTTTGGATCAATGCCACTGTCTACAATGCCGATAACTACGTCTTTGCCAGTTAATCCAGTTTTGGTCTTAAAATGTGGCAGTTGCACTTTACCTGGAGCAACATCCATCCGTAAATTGAGTTTACGCGATGGTTTAATGCGCTGGATGGCTTCTTCTTCCGATAAGGCATCTAAACCCTGGATGGGTAAGAAAGCTGTCCGTACGCTTCCAGAGTTTTGATTGATTTCAATTCCGTATTGTTCTAAATAACTTAAGTCTGCATCAGAGTCGCAGTAAATAAAAACTATGCTCTTAGTTGGCTTGACAGCACTTTTATGGGCTATTAAACCCAGCGATCGCTTATGTGTAGTTAAAGCCTCTTCTCCTTCATTTTGATAGTCTTGATATGCCAACAGCAACCCAGGAGAAAGTTTATCGTGTCTCATCTTTTCCTCCACGTCTATGTGTTTTCCTGAAAATAAAGTATTGATTTTAGCAGCACATATTGCTTTAGTACGAATACCACTAAAGTATTTTTTTAGCTTTTATTCTTGATTTTGGCTATAGACCTCTATTGTTTTTATAGTTAACACAGATCAATATTAGGGAGCGCAGAATAACTCATAACTTTATTACTAATTAATAACTAATCTTCATGTCTCGTGCTTTTTATAAGGAATTTTCAGTAATCCATCCAATAAATGTGAGTGAGCAATCAAACTTAGTAATCACAACAGTTAAAGCCATTTTTGATTACAATTGGCTAGACAACGCTCCTGCAAGTAACTTGTTTATTTATCCAGCGTTTATATTAGCTATTACGGAAAAAAGTTAAATATAGAAAAATTAAGAGTTGTTAATTATTTAGTAACTACTTAAATAAGCAATAAATCATACATAAATATAAGCGTGGTCAAACAAGTGACTACTGGTAACATTTGTGTCAAAAAAAATAATTACTGACTATTGACTAATAAAAATTGAGAGATTTCTATCACAAGTGAGTAGCGCAAATAACCCAGTATTTGCAACGATCGCTCCTGAAGTCATCAAGAGTAATTCATGCAGATTCAAACACCAGACTGGGTTAAGCACGCTGTTTTCTACCAAATATTTCCAGACCGCTTTGCCAGAAGCAAACAGCCTCACAAACGCCTATTGCATGAGGCCCGTTGGGAAGATTGGGAATCTATGCCAACACTCCAAGGTTACAAAGGCGGCGATTTGTGGGGCATCATAGAGGGATTAGACTACATCCAGGATTTAGGGATTAACGCTATCTACTTCACACCCATCTTTCAATCTGCCAGTAATCATCGCTATCATACCCACGATTATTATCAGGTTGACCCACTGTTGGGAGGTAATGAAGCTTTTAAGGAATTGCTAGACGCAGCCCATCAACGGAATATTAAAGTTGTGTTAGATGGAGTGTTTAACCACTCCAGCCGCGGCTTTTTCTTTTTCCACGACGTTTTAGAAAATGGCCCACATTCGCCTTGGGTGAATTGGTTCAAAGTTGAGGGTTGGCCGCTTTCACCTTATAACGGTGAATTTCCTGCCAATTATGAAGGTTGGGCAGGAAATCGTGCCTTGCCAGTATTTAATCATGACAACCCAGAAGTACGGGAGTACATTATGGAAATTGCCGAATATTGGATTAAATTCGGCATCGACGGTTGGCGGTTAGATGTACCATTTGAAATTAAAACTCCTGGTTTTTGGCAAGAGTTTCGCGATCGCGTTAAAGCAATTAATCCTGAAGCTTACATTGTGGGGGAAGTGTGGGGAGATTCCCGCGAGTGGCTAGATGGAACTCAATTTGACGGCGTGATGAACTATTTATTTGCCGGGCCAACAATAGCTTTTGCCGCAGGCGATCGCGTAGTCTTAGAACAAGTCCAAAGCCGTGACTATAAACCCTACCCGCCCTTATTTGCTGCTGAGTACGCCAGCCAAATCCAAGAAGTATTACAACTGTATCCTTGGGAAATTCAGCTTACCCAATTAAATTTGCTAGCAAGTCACGATACAGCAAGGTTAATGACTATTTCTGGAGGCGATAAAGCCAGTGTAGAATTAGCAACTCTACTACTGCTTACATTTCCCGGTGCGCCCAGTATTTACTATGGTGATGAAGTCGGTTTACCCGGTGCGATAGATCCAGACTCGCGTCGTGGCTTTCCTTTAGAAGCTAGTTGGGATCAAGAAATCCTCCAGACTCACCGCGAATTAATTGCTCTTCGCCATACTTACTCGTCTTTGCGTATAGGTGATTACCAAGTTCTCTATGCTCAAGGGGAACTTTACGTTTTTGCCAGAACTTTAGGGACAGAGGAATTAATTATTGCTGTTAACGCTGGTACAGCATCGACAAAAGCGAATATTGCTATTACCAGTTTGCGTACTCAGCCCTACAATCTTGTATATGGCACTGCTGAGATTGCATGGCATGAAAATGGAGAAACTCAGCACCTTTCCTTGTCTCTTCTCCCACGTACTGGTTGCATTCTGAGTGTTAGCTAATACTTCAAATTCGTCGAAGCTCTAATTTCAACAAATCATTAATGAAAAATGGGGATTGACTTTTTCACAATTCCCCATTTCTATTACCCGTTCCTGAGACAAAACTGCATCTTTACGTGTCCCTATCACCGCGTCTTTGGGGTTTTTTGAGGCTGCGAATTACGCAACTTCAAGGCACATTAGGGACTTCCAGAGAATAAATTAGCCAATTTATTCATACTAAGTTGCGTTCAGAGGTAGTAATCTTTCGTTAGGGGAGATTGCTTCGCTCCACTTTGTTTCGCTCGCAATGACAGTTGCTACTTTTGATTGCAACTTGGTATCAAATGATATTTTTCTTTCTCCCCCTGCTCCCTGCTCTCTACACTTTTTAATTGGAAGTCCCTTAGCCGATCACGAACTCCTACCGCCAGCAACCATTGCAGGTATCAACACCGCATCAATAACATGAATCACCCCATTGTCCGCCAAAATATCAGTTGTCAGGACATTGGCATCATTCACCTTAATTGCACCATCAGCAGACTCAATTGCTAAGATTGACCCCTCAAGAGTCTCTGCTTCCTCAATCTGTGCCAAGTCATCAGACCTGACATCCCCAGGAGCGACATGATACGTCACAATCTTCTTAAGTTTAGGAATGTCTTGCAGTAGCGAATCTAAACTTCCCTCTGGCAGCTTGGCAAAGGCTTCGTCAGTAGGTGCAAAGATTGTAAGAGAACCAGGACTCTTAAGAATTTCTGTGAGTCCCGCAGCTTCAACAGCCTTCACCAAAGTGTTGAAATTTCCTGCATTGATAGCAGTTTCCACAAGATCAGCCATGAGGTTAGGTTACTTTATTAACTTACTGTTACAACCTACTTATAAAATGATAAAAATCTATCAACCTCTATCAACAGAGAGGTTAACAACGATTTAGTACACAACAACAGCTTGATCAGTGCTGCTAAACTGGAGAATGACCCCAAGAACCACTAACTATGCTAAAGCGTTCTAAGTTCGAGACAACTCAGTCTCAGATTATGCACCGTGCTGAAGATTTGATTAGTGCAGCCTCAAATCGCTACCGCATTACGGTTCAGGTGGCAAACCGTGCCAAGCGTCGCCGTTACGAAGACTTTGAAAGTGCAGAAGATGCAATGATGAAGCCAGTACTTAGGGCAATTATTGAAATGTCTGATGAACTGACTCAGCCAGAGATTATTGGCGAAATATAAATATAGTGCTGAGATGAAAGTGCTGGGTTAGCGAAGTTTGCCTGGGGGGAAACCCTCCTTGCAACTTCTCGCTGAGTACAAAATGTAGTCGCATTCCACTTTCATCACAGAATATTTACTTTATGGATAATAAAAAACTTTTGTCTTGGCCGATTCTGCGATTTATAGTTTTAAAGTTTAAGTTACTACTGAGAACTCACAACTGGACACTGCCAATTACCTTAATGGTGATGGGTGTAATTGTTTTGGGTTCAGGAGTAGGAAAGTCAACACATAAAAGTTTTTTGGCAAGTTTTCTAGGTATCCAACCTGCCATAGCTCAGAGAGTAAGTCCTAGCGATGTTTGGCAGCAAGTGTATCAGCAGTTGCCCGACTTCCCAAAGGAAAATAAATATATCAGTAAAGAAACTGGGAAAGTTGCTGAAAATAATACCTTGGCAAGTCGCTTGATTCGTTATCACATTTATGTGAAAGAGCGTGCGCCCAACTATCGTTTAGATTGGAAGTTGACTTTGGCTGATTACCTGGATGCGAACGAAATTATGTATGACATGACGTATCCGGGGAATGATGCATTACGAGAAAATCCTATAGAAGGCGATCGCGCTGCCATAAAACGCCTCAGCCGCAGTCAAAGAGATGCCGTAGTGCAAGTTTTGACCAATATCTTCACTCCTTCCCCAAACACTACAACTACCCCACAATAACCTCAAATAGACAGTTATCAGTTATCGTAATCACTGTTGAGTGTTTATCACTAATTATGGAGCGTGTTGTTAAAAGCGGCTCTGGTTGGCGTATTGGCTGGAACCCTAATGCAGCTGAATTTAAAGGTTTATTGGGTACAGATGATTGGGCGATCGAGTTAACAGAAGCTGAGTTGAACGATTTCTGCCGTCTTTTGGCGCAGCTAGCAGACACAATGAAACAACTGGCGGCTGAATTGATGGATGAAGAGAAAATTGCTTGTGAAGCTGAAAGCGATTTATTATGGATGGAAGTTGAAGGCTATCCTCATGCCTACAGTCTGCGCTTTATCCTCAACACAGGGCGATGTGCAGAAGGTAGATGGAATAATTCTGCTGTTCCAGGTTTGCAGCAAGCTGCTGGGATGCTTAAAGTTTTCTAAAATTGCCTCTTGATTATCCTATAAATTGTTGCTACTATAATAATTCTGACCGGGGCGTAGCGCAGCTTGGTAGCGCGCCACTTTGGGGTAGTGGAGGTCGTGGGTTCAAATCCCGCCGCTCCGATTGATAAAATCCCTAATCCTGCTAGTTTTGATAGAAGACTGGCAGGTTTTTTGATAGAAAGTTTTTGCTCTAATTCCTTACTAATTTCCACTAAAACTGGTACAAATTGGTACGGTCAATGAAAGCTCAAAACAAAGTCCAGAAGGTAACTGTAGTTATTCAGGAGCATGAAGGACGCATTAGACTTAGATGGTCTTATGCAGGTAGACGTTTCTCCCTAGCTCTTGGTTTACCCAAAATAAGATCAATCGGAAAGCTGCACAAATTGAGTTAGATATAACCACAGGTCAATTTGACCCTACCCTCGCTAAATACAAACCCCAACCCCTTAAAGAATTTAAAGAACTTAAAATCACTGTCATAAATTTATTTAATGATTTTAGGGACTACAAAAGTAAAGTCTTATATAAGTACTTAAACATAACTAAGTAATTTGTTTCCTTGTGGGAGAGGGGGATAGAGGCATATTTTAAGTAGGTACAGAAGCTCTCCCTTCGGTTGAGAATCGTAAAGAAGCTGAAAATTTATATTTATTCTGAGGAATTCTCTGAAGGCCATTTAAATTATCATCGCTTAATTTATAAGCATAGGTACAAGAAATAAATAGGAATAAATTGCTAAGTTATTGGGGGAATTTATGTCTAATGATGATGCGAAAGCAATAGCAGGTATTATTACGATAATATCTATCTTCGTTATCAGACTAATGATAGCTAATGCTGGGAATCAACCTTCAGAACCAACTCTGGTCGATAGAATTAGAAACGAGGGCCCAGGTTCTCACTATCGTTAATGAAATTCATAACCACATTGGGTTGGACTTTTAACTTCAAAGCAAACCATCCTTCAGATTAGTATTAATCCTTTGATTACAGCCTTAAGCAGACTTACATAGAATCTCGTAGGCTAAAGATGAAATCTAGGCTTTATGGAAATACTTTTAGGAAAACTTTTAATAATTGTTGTATTTATTGCACTTGGCTGTGTAACTCTAGGCGCTAGTAAAATCTTATCAATCTTGCCTCTCGAAGTAAGATATGTTATTTGGCTTGTTCCATTTCTAAGCGGTATTTATACCTGTACACAGCTATTAGTAGCAGGCCACTTTATTGCTCTCATTATTTCAGGCTTAATTACCTTTATGATTGCAAAGTCATATCACAAGATAGTAGAAAAGGGAACTCTATTTGATTAATGGTCTCAATTAACTCAGACAGATTTACACAAAATCTGATAGGCTAAGATAATTTCCTTAGCCTTATCCTCATTTTGGGTGTATCCGGGAGAGGGGAGGGCTGAGGAGGTGCTACCCATTTAAAAAACAAAAACCGACATTCAGTTAAGAATCTCGGCTAAAAAGATATGGTAGTACTTTGTTAAATTCCGATAAATTGGTTTCTAGATTCAAGAAGGTGGTTAACCGCCCATTCTTTTCTCTAGTTAATATCAGCAAAGGGGGGTAATTTACTCCTACTAACCTAGCTAGGTTCATTACTACGTCAGAATAGTCTTAATCAGGATAGTCCTTGTCGTATTCAGTATCTAATATCAAATAACTTAAAACGCTCATTAAAGCGGAGGTATTCTTATTAGGTGATTCTTTGGTTTGCATCTTTGCCACCTATTTCAACTGTGTAAAAATAATCCCATACGGACAGTGATCACCGCTACGTAATAAATACCAATATTTAAATGTTTGGTAAAAATTATATCTGCGTAAATTACTTAAACAGTGTCCTCCTCCCTATCCCGCGATCGCAGCCAGCACAATCCCTTCTATTTTGACATTACTACTGTAACTGTATTTATAGGTTGCAATCCTTGAAGTATAGCCATCCTTCTCAAATTATGAGATGTCTAGTTTAGAACTTCATCTCATCCCAAGTTGTTATCAAAGGTAGTATCTGTCATTGCGAGCGGAACGCAGTCAAGGGAAGCAATCTCATGAAACCCAAGGTACTACAACAGACCGCAATTTAGTATCAATTATGGCAGGAGAGATTGGTTATTCAATTTATAAATTGACTAAAAAATAGCAAAACAAAACCTCAGAAGGGCTTAACTTCTGAGGTAGTAACCATTTTATTAGGAGAAAAAATCATGGTCTTAATGTTACCTGTTTTATCCACGAAAGAAACAGTAAAACTACGGGAAGATTACCCAAGTATTGAACATCTATAAGCAGGGAATACCGCAAGTTGATTGCAAGAACGCTAAGACTAATTGTTAAGCAGACATTTTCTCCATTGATAATCCTTACAGATATTAAGGGAATACTGAGATAAACAACTATCAAAAGGCATTACATGAAGTTGCCATACATCCTCAGTATTGCTGGACTATTTACTAGCTGTAATCTAAAATTTGTTAGCCCCGCTTGTGCCCAGGCGATTGCCTCTGGCAGTGGGCATAGCCCAATCGCAGCTGATGGTACTCTCCCCACAAATGTTACCTCAGTTGATGGTCACAATTTCACAATTACAGGTGGTACTCAAGAAGGAGGCAATCTTTTTCATAGTTTTAGCCAATTTTCTGTACCAACAGGCGGATCAGCCAATTTTGCTCATGCTTCGGTTATTCAAAATATTATTAGTCGAGTTACTGGTAATCTTCCATCTAATCTTGATGGCAAAATCCATACCATTGGCAATGCCAACCTATTCTTAATTAACCCTAATGGAATTATCTTTGGCCCTAATGCCCAATTAGATATTGGTGGCTCATTTTTTGCCACTACTGCTAACAGTTTGAAATTTGCTGATGGAAGAGAGTTTAATACATCCGCAGATAAGACTTCACCTTTACTAACAGTGAGCGTTCCTATCGGTTTACAGTATGGTAGAAAATCAGCAGTTATCCAAGTCCAAGGAGCTAATCTTGCAGTCAGGCCAAATCAAACGCTGGCGCTGATAGGAGGTGAGGTTAGCATCAACGGTGGCGAGTTGAGGGCTGATAGCGGCCGCGTGGAACTGGGTGGAGTAGCAGATGCAGGTACGGTTGGACTGTCATTAAAAGGCGGCCAATTTAAACTAAGTTTTCCCAGCAATTTAGCTAGAGCTAATGTTTTACTAACTGATAACGCACTGGTAACAACCAGTGGTGATGGAGGTGGTAGTATTCAACTTACCGGCAAGCAACTCATAATTGACAACTCGTTTGTAAAAGCAAACACACTAGGCTCTGTATTTGGAGCAAACCTGACGTTAAATGCTTCAGATTCCGTCATAGTATCGAGCGCTAGCACTTCTGGCAAATTTGAGCATGGTTTGTTCGCTGAAAACAGTGGTAGTGAAGCTAGCTTAGGAATAACAATAACTAGTAGCAAACTTTCGGTTGAGGGCGAAGCTCGAATCTCTACTGCAACTTCACCTGGTTCCTCAGGGAAAGGAGGAGATTTAACCATTAATGCTTTTGATTCTATTAACTTGGATGGTGCTGATTCAGAAAATTATTCTTTATCAACTGGGTTGTTGACTGATACTTATGGTAGTGGAGCAGGGGGCAATTTAAAAATAAATACAGAAAGATTAACTGTTAAAAACGGAGCGCAAATATCTGCCGCAACCTTCAGTGAAGCCAAAGGCGGAACTTTAACAGTTAATGCTGCAAATACTGTGGAATTATTAGGAGTTTCCTTTACTGATTTCTTAGTCAGTGGTTTGTTCACATCAGTTCAAGAAGGTAGAGGACAAGCTGGAGATTTAATAGTTAATACAGGTCAGTTAATTATTAATGATGGCGCACAAATTTTTGCTGGCACTTTAGCACAAGGAAATAGTGGACATATCATGATTAATGCTACTAATTCTGTGAATGTAAGTGGAGTATCGCCTATCTATCAAGTTCCTAGCGGGATTTTTAGTAGTACAGATATCGACACTACAGGTAACGCTGGTAATTTAACAATTAATACTAAGCATCTAATAGTGGCGGATGGAGCTAATATTACTGTTGAGACCAGAGGGTTGGGTAAGGGAGGAGTCATGACTATCAATGCAACCGACTCTATCCAGATATTAGGACAAGGCCCTCTTATAGAGGATATATTCGACCCAACACTCTTAATTCCAACATTTAGTAGTTTATCTGCAAATGTATTGAACAGGAGTAATATTAACGATGCTGGAAGTTTAGAAATTAATACTAATCAATTATCAATTCAAGGAGGTGCTAGGTTAAATGTTGATAATGAAGGCTTGGGTAAAGGAGGAAATATCAATGTTCTAGCTAACTCAATATTACTTGATAATGCAGGAAACATTCAACAAGATGCAGGAGGAATTCAAGCTACAACAAAATCAGGTGAAGGTGGCAATATTACACTACAGTTAAAAGATATTTTGCTAATGCGTAACGGCAGTAAAATTACTACTAATGCTAAAGGCGGTAGTGGTAGCGGTGGCAATATAAATATTAGTTCTAGCGTATTAGCTGTTGCTGAAAATAGCGATATTACAGCTAATGCAATTGCAGGACAAGGTGGAAATGTTCAAATCGCAACACAAGGAATATTTGGTATTCAGCTGCGTTCTGAACAAAGTTCAAAAAGCGATATTACGGCTAGTTCTCAGTTTGGGCTAAGTGGTTCTGTAGGAATTAAAACTCTAGAAGGTGATCCAACAACAGGAATTGTTGTCTTACCAGTTGAACCAAATGATGTTTCTACATTAATTACTCAAGGTTGTGGACAAAATAAACCTCAAGAATCCAGCCGCTTCACTATTACCGGACGGGGTGGTTTACCCCAAAATCCAGAGGTGGCTTTGGGTAGTGACACAATTTTAGAAGATATTCAAATAGTTCCAATTCAAACAGGTAGCGGTTCCAAAGTGGCCGTTCCTTCTACAAATTCATCTCTACAACCGCCCGATGAAATAGTAGAAGCTCAAGGACTTGTCGTATCACCCCAAGGACAGGTATTGCTCACAGCACAAGCACCTGTTGTTATACCTCACGGAACTGGGCTTACCACAGCTAGTTGTCAGACAAATTATACCGTTTCGCCTTAAGGTTGCTCAAGATGCCACCAGCTTAGAGAAAGCGATTGGTATAATTCTTGATTAAATTCAAATTAGATATATTCAGCGTAAATTATTAGAGATTGAATAAAGTTATTAGACTAATATAACCTTAATATTACTGATATTGTAATCAAGCTAAGTCAAATTTCAATATCTATCTGATATAACTAAATATCGGGAAACTTACTAATGGAAAGACTGTTTGAGTAATAACTAAAACTACAATTCTTCAATAAAGTAGAGGAATTAGGTAAAAGTTTTTAAATTTTTGGTGAAGGGATTTAGTTCCAATTGCGTATTTTAAACAAATAAATATCTAAATTATATTAAGATTTTAAATTTACATCAAGGTTATTTAAGTAAACAATAAGACTAAATAACTTGTAGCTTTACTACGTGATTATGCAGCACGAACAAAAAAATATTGCTAAAAGCTTGATAATTGCAGAAAGTTTAATTGAAGAACTATCTGATGAACAATTAGCAGCTTGTATTGGTGGTTGTAGCCTTACAATTAATGCTGGGCAAACAACAGGTATAGAAGTCCCATTAATTAAACTGCCTATATCAGTACAACCCTCTGTTGATACTGGTATTGCATCTGTTAATGCTGATACTGATGGCTCACAGCGCTTTGGCTACTATCGAAAGTAATTTACAGAAGAATCTGTTGAGGTCAATGTCAACAAGATTCTTCATGTTATTGCAGATTTACACATTACTGCTGGGCAGTTTAAAACCAAGACAAAACAATTCGCTATATTGTTTTGAATGGACAAGATTTTGCAGATACATTTAATGTACGCAAAAGCGATCGCCCTCATTAAGTTACGCTGGAATTATATCCACAGGGCGCATCTAATTTACTCAAAAGTTAGATTTTTGTTTTTACAAACCTATTTAAGCAGTATGCTCATCCAGCCGAAGTTCAAAGAACACTTTCATGTTGAGGTATCTCCTCCTAAAAGTGTATTTCTATTCAGTGAAAAGGGGCATTTCGTCCTAACTGGGCGTTTATATTGCCTACTAGTACCATTATTAAATGGAGTTTACACTGTTGAGGAAATAGTTCAATGCCTTCAAGGGCAAGCTTCGGCTGATGAGATTATCTATGCTTTAGAACAGTTGGAACATAAGGGATATATCACCAGCGCAAATAACATACTACCTGCCGAATCAGCTTTTTGGGAACTGCTCCATGGTGATGCGAAAGTTGCTGTTGAGAGGCTGCAACAAGCTAAAGTTGCGATCGCCACTTTTGGTAAAATTACAACCGAGCCATTAAATGCCATCTTAGAATCCCTGAACATTAATGTTAGTGATAGTGGCGAGTTTACGGTTGTACTAACAGATGATTATCTCCAACTCGGTTTGGCAACCTTTAACCGAGAAGCTCTGCAAAATAAACGTTCTTGGCTGTTGGTCAAACCTGTTGGAGGTACAATCTGGATTGGCCCCGTATTTCGTCCTGGGCATACAGGATGTTGGGAATGCCTAGCGCAGCGTCTGCGAATGAATCGTGAGGTTGAGTCTTTTGTACAAGAACAAAAACAAACCCTTAACCCATTTCCTGTTTCTCGTGCTGCTTTACCTTCAACTGTACAAACTGGGTTAAATCTAGCAGCGACAGAAATTGCTAAATGGTTAACTAACCCAGAACAGCATTCTCTAGAAGGAACTCTGCTAAGTTTTGATCTTGTCAATTTCAACTTGCAACGCCATACCTTAGTTCGCCGCCCTCAATGTCATTGTTGCGGTGAGGCTACTGAATTTGCTCAACAGAAACCTCAACCATTAATACTTACTAGTCAACAGAAGCAGTTAAGTGATGATGGGGGATATCGCAGCTGCTTACCTGAACAAGCCTTTCAATATTACGAACATCACATTAGTCCCATCACTGGAGTCATCCGCAGCTTATTTCAACCCTTCCAAAATAATGATCTCATCCATGCTTATGTTGTTGATCACAGCTTGCCTAGAGAAGGTAGAGAGTTAGAAAATTTACGCAAGGCAGTTCGTCCCAAAAGCTTTGGTAAAGGAAAAACCGCAACACAAGCGAAGATGAGCGCTTTAGGAGAAGCGATTGAGCGCTACTCAGGTACTTATACAGGAGAAGAACTCCGGGTGAAAAGCACCTATGGCAAGCTGGGAGAACTGGCAATTCATCCGTATGAATGTATGTACTATAGCGTAGCTCAGTACCGCGATCGCTCTTCCTGGAACGAGCAACATCACTTCATTCAATGGGTTCCCGCTCCATTTGATACTACCCAAGAAATTGAATGGACTCCCATCTGGTCACTCACTCATCAGAAATTTAAGTATTTGCCTACAGCATATTGTTATTATGGCTATCCGATAGCTGAAGAACACTGCTTTTGTTATGCAGATACCAATGGCACAGCTGCCGGAACTTGTAAGGAAGAAGCTATTCTCCAAGGTTTTATGGAGTTGGTAGAACGGGATGCGGTAGCAATATGGTGGTACAACCGTCTGCGTAGACCTGCTGTTGATCTAAATAGTTTTGATGATCCTTATCTGCATAAACTGAAAACATACTATACATTTATAGGACGTGATTTTTGGGTATTAGACCTCACTACCGATTTAAAGATTCCTACGTTTGCCGCAATTTCCAGACGCACTAATCAACAGCCAGAAGATATTTTATTTGGCTTTGGAACTCACTTTGATGCAAAAGTTGCCCTACTCCGTGCTGTTACTGAAATGAATCAGATGGTATTTCTCTCCAATGGGGCAAATTCTAATTCTTCAGCAAAATTTACTCGTCAGGATATGCAAACTTGGTGTAATACTGCGACATTAGAAAATCAAACATATCTTGCACCCGATTCTAATGTGATTCCTCAAATGTACACAGACTATTCTTCATACCGCAGTCATGACTTGCGAGAAGATGTTATTGCCTGCGTTGACTTAGCAGGTAAACATGGTCTAGAAATGCTTGTCCTCGATCAAACACGTCCAGACATTAGTATGTCTGTTGTCAAGGTTGTTGTTCCTGGACTGCGCCATTTTTGGGCACAGTTTGCACCAGGTCGGCTGTATGAAGTACCTGTAAAAATGGGGTGGTTAAAACAAGAATTCATAGAAGACCAGCTTAATCCAATTCCCATGTTTCTTTAGAGATTTAATTAAAGTTAATTTAACTAAAATTTAATCAACTATTGCCAAAATCAAAATAATTCTCAAAAGAACCACAAATATCTGTGTTCATGTGTGTTGATCTATAGTTCGATACTTCTCAAACATCCTCTAAGAATGTATTGTTTGCGGAACAGAGTAAAGTATTGGAAACAGCCTGTACTACACCTTGTTCTGTATGTCTTAATTACGAATTTGTATTACTCATGCTTAAAAGTATAAGCAGCCGGAAAATTTCCTTACTAGTTATGGTGGCGCTAGTTGTATGCTTTACTCTGGTAAGCGTGCGTTCATTTGGGCAAACAATTATGATATCAGCACCCAAACTGCTGACAGATCCATTTTTGCAGCTGCCAACGGAAACATCTGTACGAGTAGTATGGTTTACCGAATTTGTTGGTGATAAACACATAGTCAACTATGGGGAAAATCTCAGTCAGACTATTTTGGCAAGCACAACCCAACTTAGCCGCACACGGGAAGACCAACAATCACGAGTACACAACCAAACCCAAAATGGACAAATATACCAAAAACCTGTTCAGCGTCCAATTTGGCGACATGAAGCTGAAGTAAATAATTTAACTCCTGGGGTACAAATTGCCTATCGCATCACTAGTGTGCGGGAAGATGGCGAGAGTGTCAGCAGCGATGTTTTTACCCTTGCACCCAAACCAAAAGTAGGTACACCCCTTAAAATTTTACTTACCTCCGACCATCAACTTAAGCCGATGACAGCAGCAAATCTGCAAAAGGTAGTAGAAACAGTTGGACGAGTGGATGCAGTTTGGTTTGCCGGCGATTTGGTTAATGTCAGCGATCGCGCCTCAGAATGGTTTGATGATAATCGAGGTGGTGCATTCTTTCCCGGTTTGCAAGGTCTTGCCAAATATGAAATGAATTACAACGGCGTAAAGCCAATTTATACTGGTGGGCAAATAATACAATATGCGCCGCTATTTACTTGCATTGGCAATCATGAAGTGATGGGGCGTTTTGCTAGGACAGCAAGTTTAAACGATGAATTTGATGATCCGATTCCTCTTACAGTAGCCCAAAAATTATATGGCGACAAATCGCTAAAAGATAATTCTTTTAATACCGATACATACGAAGAGATTTTCACTTTACCAACAAGTAATGAAGGTGGAAAAAAGTATTATGCAGTCAGCTTTGGTGATGTACGCCTAGTAGTACTTTATGTTACGAATATGTGGCGAACTCCCAAATTAGATGCACAGGCGAGGGGTAGATATCGAGAAGCAGAAAAGGATTTTCAAAATTCTGAAAATTGGGGTTATGGACAACATATTTATGAGCCAATTACTGAAGGCAGTAAGCAATACAATTGGCTAGAACAAGAACTCAACAGTTCTGAGTTTAAACAAGCAAAATACAAAGTCGTAATGTTTCATCATCCGCCTCATACTCTAGGTGATAACATTGTCCCTGCCTATACAAATCCAATCCAGATAATTGAACGGGATGATGTTGGCAATATTAAGGCAGTACGTTACGAATATCCCAAGGATGCAGATTACCTGATCCGCGATGTCATACCTCTACTAGAGGCTGCTAATGTGCAATTAGTTTTCTATGGGCATTCTCATTTATGGAATCGTTTTATTAGTTCTAGTGGAATGCACTTTTTAGAAACCTCTAATGTTGGTAACTCTTATGGTGCGGCTTGGGGTAACAAAAAGCGAGAAGTGCCAATAGGATATCGAGAGAATTATGTTGCAGTTGGCGACCCCAATGGTTTAGAACCTGTAGTACCAACAATTGCCCCATTGTTAGGGGAAGACGGCCAACCAATGCCGTATATTGCTAGTAATGAAATTACTGCTTTCAGTATTTTTGATACTGGAAGAGGAACGATAAGCAGCTATCGGTTTGATACTCGCAAGCCTGATTCAGAAGTTGTAAAATTTGATGAATTTAAGTTGAAATAATTATTTAATTACTCATCTTCAACACCAAGCAAGCGCAATCTTTCTGCTAACCGTTCAGCACGTTGGCGTTCCTGTTCTAACTCTAGACTTTGCCGTTCTAACTCCAATTGCGCCTGTAAAGCAGCTTCTTCTGGTGTTGGCACTAAATTACCTTCAGTAGTAAAGTAACGCAGTTTGCCTGCATCAATACCCAAGTATAAACCTAACTCCTGACTCCAGCGCCAACCATTAGCATTGGGCGAAATCTCTTGATATTCGCTTCCTACTAGTTTAAATCCTGCAAATTCTAGAGTGTCTGGAGAAAACCAGAAATACTCTGGCGTATGAAATCTGTCTTGATACAAGGTTTTTTTCAAATTGCGGTCTGTATCAGCAGTGCTATTTGACAACAATTCGATTATCAAATTGGGGTATTTGCCATCTTCTTCCCAAACTACCCAAGAGTTGCGAGGACGCTTTTGAGTCTGTTTAACTAGGAAAAAATCAGGGCCACGAAAATCTTTATTCCGCAATTGTTGACGACTAAAATAAATTGTGAGATTTGCCCCAATAAAATAATCATTCCTGTCACGCCATAGCCATTCTAAACAAGTGACTAGTAGTAATAGCTGGGCATAGTGCAGAGAACTTTCCATTTCTGGCTCATCGCTATATAGCTGACTAGCATCAGGCATAATGGCATCAAATTGTTGAGGAGTCAAAACCATTTGGCTTACCTCAAAATTACTGGAAGTAATCTATATTATCGGCGATGAGGACGAGTTTTGTCTTGAAAAGCTAAATAAACTAAAACTGTGTTACGCCATTTTCATCTGACCTAACTCAAATATTGAATTATTCTAAACTTTTTAAATAATCGGTAAAAGCTTTCTTTTGCCGTTGTATAAATTTAAGTAGCATTTATTACTTGTAATTGCAAATAATCAAATTATTTAGGATTGGCATCTAGCGATAGAAAGACCTAGTTGTAAAGTAATATAACGAATCTTGCAAAAATATTTAGAAATTGCCTCTCAGTCAAACCTGGTTCTAAGGTAGAACCTATAGGAGAGACTTGAGGCAAATGTGATGAAGATGAATGATATTCAAAAGTATCGGTTTGTCTGTACCCTGACCTTTGGTGATATTTACGGTCAAATAATTGTTTGGTTGATCACAATTACCATAAGTTTGGCATCAGCCTTGGCGCTGATGGGGGCCAGACGACCAGTTTATGCTTTAGCTACCGTTGGCCTCGTGGTCTTGTTATCGCTGCCTTTCTTGCTGTTTGCGTTTGTAACTACATTGTTAAATCATATTGAATTAACTGCTATAGAGCCTGGAACAAAGACCGAACCTATACCCGGTAATGTTTCTCAGCAACAACCTGTGCAAGCAACTAGTTGAAGGGATTTTAAAATTTAAATTTGACGTTTTGGGATTGAGGCGACTGACTTTCACAATCCAAAATCGAAATAGCATCCCTGTCGATTGGCAGGGAATTTTTTATAAGGGGTGAGGACAGTTACTTACACCTCTCGAAGGGCAACACACAACTTAATGAATCACATCTCTAAAATAGAACAGCAGCATTTTACATTCACAAGAGAATACTAATTATGCTTGAACATGATGTGATTATTGTTGGCGGTGGCTTGGCAGGATGTCGAGCTGCTGTGGAAATTGCTCGCAAAGACCCCAGCTTAAATATCGCCGTGGTTGCCAAAACCCACCCTATTCGTTCCCACTCGGTCGCAGCCCAAGGCGGTATGGCGGCGTCGCTGAAAAATGTTGATTCAGAAGATAGTTGGCAAGCACACGCTTTTGATACCGTCAAGGGTTCTGATTATTTGGCAGACCAAGATGCTGTAGCAATTCTTGCCCAGGAAGCGCCGGATGTAGTCATTGATTTAGAACACATGGGTGTTTTATTCTCGCGCTTGCCTGATGGTCGCATTGCCCAACGTGCTTTTGGTGGACATTCCCATAAACGTACTTGTTACGCTGCGGATAAAACTGGTCACGCGATTTTGCACGAATTGGTTAACAACCTACGGCGTTATGGCGTGCATATTTATCAAGAGTGGTATGTGATGCGCCTGATTTTAGAAGAAGGTCAGGCGAAAGGTGTGGTGATGTTCAGCCTGCTGGATGGGCATATAGAGGTGCTACGGGCTAAAGCGGTAATGTTTGCCACCGGGGGTTATGGTCGCGTTTATAACACCACCTCTAATGATTACGCTTCTACTGGTGATGGTCTGGCAATGACTGCGATCGCCGGTTTGCCTCTAGAAGATATGGAATTTGTGCAATTTCATCCCACAGGGTTATATCCAGTAGGAGTGCTAATTTCCGAAGCGGTACGCGGCGAAGGGGCATATCTCATCAACTCTGAGGGCGATCGCTTTATGGCGAAATACGCACCCAGCCGCATGGAATTGGCTCCTCGTGATATTACCTCACGGGCAATCACTTATGAAATTCGCGCTGGTCGTGGTATCCATCCCGATGGTAGTGCTGGTGGCCCATTTGTCTATCTTGACCTGCGTCACATGGGCAAAGAAAAAATTATGAGTCGTGTGCCTTTCTGTTGGGAAGAAGCCCATCGCTTAGTAGGCGTTGACGCTGTGACTCAACCTATGCCAGTACGTCCAACAATTCACTATTGTATGGGTGGTATCCCTGTTAACACTGATGGGCAAGTCCGCAGCAGTGGTGATGGTCTAGTTGATGGCTTCTTTGCGGCTGGGGAAACATCTTGTGTTTCCGTACATGGTGCAAATCGCCTCGGTAGTAATTCCCTACTAGAGTGCGTAGTTTATGGAAGGCGAACTGGGGCTGCGATCGCTCAATTTGTGCAAAACCGCAAATTACCGATAGTGGACGAGCAACGTTATGTTAACGAAGCGAAGCAACAAATCCAAGCTTTGCTAGAACAACCTGGGCAGTACCGCATTAATCAAGTTCGTCAAGCCTTCCAAGATTGTATGACTGATTACTGTGGGGTTTTCCGCACCGAGGAATTAATGCGTCAAGGTTTGGAGAAATTGGCAGAATTACAACAGCAATATCCTCAAATTCACTTAGATGACAAAGGCAGTTGCTGGAATACAGAAATTGTCGAAGCTTTAGAACTGCGGAGTTTGATGGTGGTAGGGCAGACTATTCTAGCCTCAGCCCTAAATCGCCAAGAAAGTCGCGGCGCACATAGCCGCGAAGATTATCCCCAGCGAGATGATAGTAAATTTCTCAAACACACAATGGCTTACTATTCACCAGCTGGTATTGATATTCAATATCGCCCAGTGGTGATTAATATGTTTGAGCCACAAGAGAGGAAGTATTGAAATTAAAAATGGGGTGTGAGGAGTTTGATACAAGTTGTTTAGAAAAAAGCACTGTTCACGGTTAAATATTGGAGATTTTGGTTAAATACTCAAGCAGTACCTCTCGCTTAGAAGATAAATTCTTATATTGCAGCATTGATTGCGGCATTTGTTGAATTACTGCCGATAAACTTTGAGCGATCGCTGGATGATTTTCTAAGATAAAAAGTGGATAAACGTAAGTCCGAATTGTAAAAAGAATATGACTGGTTATTTCCAGTCGTCGCAGGGTTTGCCGTTCTACCCTAATCCAAAGTTTTTGCCCTACATGGTCAGCAGTAAGATTTGTGTCTAATCGGCTGGAACTTTGAGAGTGTCCTAAAAACAGTTCTGGAGTATCAGCAATGCCCCAATTCAAACGATATCCTGGACTATCTACTTTGAGGCGATCAAAAAAATTGTTTACTGGATACTCTAGCTTCTGTGGATACTCAGGAACAGGCTGGTGAATTTGATTCATCGGCCGCCCCAATTTATCCTGTAACCGCCAATGGGCAGGAAAACAAACTGAAGCAGCAACCAAAATGTATCCTTCTGGACTCGGTTGCATTAAACACAAGTCTTCTTGCACCAAGCGTCCTGCTAAATCGAGAGGATTTATCTCAAAATCTTCAATATTCCAAATTTGTTGTGTCAGCAAGATTTTGATTTGCTTTCCTTGGCGTTGATAATAATTTGGAAAGCGTTCCGGGAGATAATCTAGCAATAGATTAAGTACTTCTGTTTGTGCGCTTTCACTACCTGGTAAACTGGCAAAAACCTCAGAATGAGAGTTTTGTAAAAGTTCTTGCTTACGCTTGAGGTAGGTGGCAAATTGATCGTCAATTTCAATCCAGTCTTGGATTTGAAGCGGTTTTAACCCCATCTTTATGCGCCATTGACTATCCGCGAATGGTAGATAAAGTCGTTGATTCATTGCAGATTTTGGAGATTATCAGCTCACTTAATTTTGATTTATAGCAATATTTATGTCTTATATAAGATTCAAATATTGTTTCGCTATTAATATTAGATGTAAGATTTATATCTAATTTTTGAAATACACGTCGTCGGGTGGGCATTGTCCAGCAAAACCCGGATATGGTGGGCATTGCCCACCCTACTATTAATATTATGTTGTGTTCTGTAAGATATTTCCTATTAAGTTGACTCGTACTTACGATAGATGTACAATTTCAATGAAATAGAAGGGGAGTAGCTGCTGGCAAAAACATCTAAAAGCCAGTACATCTGAATCAACATACTGGCAATAAGCCTGGTTCAGATGACAAGTAATCAACATTTGGAAGCGAGACCTTCACTGAGTTCACACCAAAAAAGTGTGAAGCTTGGTGAAGTCTTGTGGCTCTCATCAAGCTCACATCGCTAAATGATTTTTCAGGAGCTTGAGAGAGTGCTAACAGCTTTTACCGCAGGTTTATTACTAATTACAGTTTCGGAGTTAGGGGATAAAACCTTTTTTATCGCCGTGATTTTAGCGATGCATCATTCACGGCGTTTGGTATTCGCGGGGGTAACAGCCGCTTTAGCAGCAATGACGATCCTTTCGGTGATGTTGGGACAAACAGTGTCTTTGTTGCCAAAAGTTTATATTCATTATGGCGAAATAGCTTTATTTATTGCCTTTGGTATTAAGCTGTTGTACCAAGCCAGTCGGATGTCTGCCTTAACTTGTGATACAGAAGTTGTAGAAGAAGCCGAAGCTGTGGTAAAGCAAGCCGATTTACAATTGCCGAAACGTAAAACACCACTGGCAATTTTAATCGAAGCCTTTGTATTGACATTTATGGCAGAATGGGGCGATCGCACGCAAATTGCCACCATTGCCCTAGCAGCCGGAAATAACCCCATTGGAGTGACTACAGGCGCGGTTTTAGGACACGCCATTTGTGCCGCGATCGCTGTAATCGGTGGAAAAATGATTGCAGGGCGTATCTCCGAGCGTCAACTCACTTTTATTGGTGGATGCTTGTTTCTAATATTTGGTGTCGTTGCAGCCCTAGAAGGCGCGTGAAACCCACAATTTAAAATTACTCAACTACAACTCCCTCATCTCTATTAGACCTTTTATAAAAATAAAGCAGGAGAAGCAGAGGAAGCAGGGGAAGCAGGAGGAGAAAAAAGGCTTATCTGAACTGTATTGGGGGCTGTAGACAAAGTGAAAGAATTGTAAATATTTTCTCCTTGTCCCCTTCCTTGTCCCAAATTCCTTCTGCCCTCTGCCTTACCTTCCTCATTGCTTGGGTGTACTTTCCATCGAGGGTGTGGGAGATGCAGCAGGGGTAGGAGTTGGGGAAGCCTCTGCTGCTTTGTTAATTTCATCTCTGTACTGAGCAGGTGCTAAAGCCGAAGCATTAGCAAACAAAGGCTTGGCTTCTGCGGCTTTGCCTTGTTGCTTCAAGAGCATCGCCTTGGCTAAAACCGGGCGAAAATCCTTGGGATCTTTCTTAATCGCCTGGTCAAATACAGAGATAGCTTGGGGATAACGTTTTTGGGAGGCGTGAACATTGCCTAAAAGTACCTGCACAGCAACAATATCCACACTTCCAGGCTGAATTGTATTTGCCTGATTTGCAGCAGATAAAGTCTCTTGCAATAAACCAATGGCTGCTTCGGGGCGTTGCTGGCTTAACAAAAGAGCCACCATTCCTTGCAAAGCCTTGAGATCGCCAGGTTTGGTTGCTAAAACAGCACGATAAGCTTGGGCTGCGCCTTCCTTGTCACCAATTTGTTGCTTGGCTTGAGCCAAGAGTACAGCATATTCTGTCTGGTCTGGATTCAGCTTGGCTAGCTTTTCTAAAGGAGTAATTACTCCTTGAACGTCTCCTTGTTTGAGACTTAACAGTTGTAGCCGCGCTTGTAATAAGCCTTTAAGAGCTGTCTGATTCTCTGGTTCCCGTTGCAAAACCAGTTCATAACCCCGAACTTCGTCTTGCAATTTTGATTTTTGGTCAGAGGAAGGCAAACTGCCCCCAGCGCTGGCGTTATTCTGGGTTGAGGGTTGCGTATTATTAAATGCAGTAATTAGGGGAACCATTGAAATTCCCACAAAAGCAAGAACTGCCAGAGCCAACACGACCTTAACTATCCAGTTGTTGCGCGGTTGAGACACAAAATTTTCTGCTCCTAAACTCTAATGACATTATCATTTACACAAATTAGAAAGTTAAAAATTTCCAAAACTTTGCGGAATACCGTCGATTGTCTGTGAATTTTATAACAAATAACTATCCACGCTGCTTAAGTTAAGTGATGACTTTAGGAGGAGCCGTCAGAACTGTAGCTATGATATGCTTCCGAAACTAGTGTAAAGGCGCTAAATTAGAAAATTTGGTGTACAAATAAGTTTTGCGTCTTTAGAATCGTACAGGGCGCTCTAAAGTAGCTTGGTTGAAAGCAAATATACTTTCATCAGCCGCACAAACGCTCTTTCCAGCTGCCTTCGTTAAATCCCACAATGGGATGTGTCTCCGCCGCAAGGAGTTTTTATGAATTCCGACCTGATGCCGTCGCCTGAATCCTCCAACCCTTCTGCCTCTAACCAGGGCCCAACTAACATAGAAGCAACCGCTAATGTTCCTACAGTAGCAGTCCAGGCCTCTAAAATTGAGAATTCACCCGTTAACCCTAGTGAGACTGCCTCAAATGGGAATTTCGTTAATCGGCAGCAACCGATTCCGCCTCCCAGTGAACCGATGCAGTATCGAGCGATCGGGTTAGTTCGGGGCCGCTACCATGCCAGCGACGAACAATTTACTCAAGGTACTCTGTTAACTACAGATGGTGTAGAACTCAATGCTGTCCTCCTAGGACGAATTATGAGTTTAGTTAAGAATCATTTAGATTTAACACAAGAACACCTATGGGTAGTTTATCCGCGCACAAGACAAGAAAATGATACATTGCACATCCAAATTGTAGGAGTTTGGGAGCCAGAAAAACTGGCTAAACATCTTACAGAGGAGGATGAGGAAGATTCGGATTCACAAGAATTGTACATCAGCGATCATAGTGAGTCCGAGAGTTCCGAAGAAGCTACGAATACTTTTAAAGCCTCATCAGACATTCCAGATGGTGGTTTTTCTGTTCGTGGCGAAGTAGTTTACCAGTCTTTTGACGCTAAGAGCTTGGTGGTTAAAATTAAGCAGGCTGCACGCAAACCAACTGATAAACCCAAGTATTTTAAGTTAAAGCTGAGGGGTGTGCTGACCACCAAAGCAGTAGGTAAGTTTTGGGACTTCCAAGTGAAGCGGGAAGCTGATGTATTAGTAGTAGAAAATGCTGAGGCGATCGCTGACCTGCCTAAAAAGCGCAGACCACCATTCAAAGGCGGCCCTCGTGCTGGCGGCGGAAGGAAACCATTCCCCCCAAGAAGGGGTGGCGAAACTCCACGCCCAATCAGAAAAACAGGCGGCGACTCCTCCGCAGTGTCGAAACCTGTGCCAAAAACGCCTGCTCCTAAGCCCGTAAAGCGCCCGAAACCACCTCAAGATTAGGGATCGGGGATTGGGTACCGGGTATCGGGGGACTTTTTCTCCCCCGATACCTGAAGTTGCTTCACTTGGGGAAACCCCTGCGTACCCGTCACTTCTCTCCTGCTCCCCTGCTTTTTCCTAGTCCCCAATTCCCAGCCCCCAGTCCCCAATATCAAAATTCCGTCCAACGGTCTTGTGGTAGAAAAGCTCGCTCCATCGGAATTTGAGAAACTGGCTCTGTGAGGGTAAATTTGCCAGATTCAATCCATTGTTTCAACTCTGAGGCAACTTCTCTAGAGAGAAACATACTAGCAAGGGGGGCAACGCGTACTGCTTTGCCCTCAATTGTGATACGCCCAGACTTGAGTTGAGCGTAACTCACCAAACCAAACGTGGGACGAACCCGCCGGGGAATTGAAAAGTCTACAATTGGTGCTACTAAATCTTTGTCTTGCACAGCACAGCGTTCAACTACTTCTTCATTTAGCACGGGGATTGGTACACCGACGCCCAACATCAATGAAGGCCCATAACTTTTGAAGTAACAACCCCGTACCCAACGAGCATCCATTTGCTTGGCATCACCGATTAAAGCTAAAGTAGCAGCCGGGCCAATTGGTGTATGATTGGCTAAACGTTTTTGTAAGGGGAAGTGCTGAGTACCTTCCCAGGCAACATAGCCAATACCACCGCCTAAAAAAATACGTGTGCCAATGCCGATAAGTTGCAAATCAGGGTCATTGAATAGAGGGGAAATCGCACCAGGGTTAGAGTAAACAGCATTCCCTAAACGTGGTTGTAAAGGCCCAAGATAAGTAAAAAGTGGGCGATCGCCTCCATTTACCCCCACAATAAAATTTTGATAAAGATTACGCGGATTAAATAAATAAAACTGATTTATTGTTTCACGGGTAATTGTCGTTTCAAACATTGCCCGTGGGTAACAATCTGTAACTTGTCCTTGCGCTCTTACGTGTACAGTTTTACCTGCGATCAAATCTTCTATGACATGGCCACCACCGCGTTCTCGGACTTCTTCGCCATCGATTACATCTACTGCACAGCTAGCGCCAAGATATAAATCTACTGCACCAAAACCAGAGTATGCCGGAACACCATCTAACCAGCAACGGCGAATTTTGATTGGGGGATCAGTGTGTCCGAGATTAATAATTGCACCACTGGCTTCCATCGGCTCAAAAGTGCCAGTGGTAATTACATCAACTTCCTGAGCAGCTTTAGTAATACCAACTTCTGCAACTTTTGCTTTTAATTCTTCAACAGTCAACACCACTGCATCTTGACGGCTGATTTTATGATTAATTTCCGCAATTGTCCGCATTTTAAATGTAGCGAATTGACATATTAATTATGAGCGAGTTAGTAGACGCACAATCAACTCTTTTCTCGTTTATATCTTCTTTGTTGCAAGGCTTGTTGAAGAATATAATATCTCGATAAATTATAGATTTTTGGATAATTTCCTGTTGAAAGTATCAAATCGGTTTAATCTGTCCAACCACCTCTATTTTGTTTTGTTTATTAGCTCGCACCACCACTGATTCTCCAGACTGTGGGTAAATATCGCCGATGAGTGCTGTAATGTTGACTTCGTGGGTGATCATTACAACTACACCAGAGCTATTACGTTTATTCAAGATAAACTGACGTAGTTGTGCAGTTTGCTTAGATTGCGTTGTGTAATTACGGAAGAAGGAATTCAGAGGTGGGAAAGGCTTAACTGCACCCAAATTCATCAGTTTTGCAGTCTCTAAACAACGACACCACTGGCTTGATAGAACTCTAGAAACACGAATATTTCGGCTTTTAAAAGCTTTTCCGGTTCGTACTGCCTGTTTTCTGCCTTCATCTGATAAGTTTCTTTGTGTAGAACAATCACCAAGGCGAAAATCAAGCGGATCGCCTATTCCTGGCGCTAAAGCATGACGCATGAGTACAACATAGCCTCTTCCTTGCTGAAGACGTGACCAAATTGCTGCTTGAGAGTTAGCAGAAACATTAGTTGCAGGGGATGATGTTGAACTTTCTTTTTTCGTGGATAGAGATTGCTGAGGTTGCTTTATAGATACTGCGGCTGGCTGTTGGGGAATTTCGGGATTGTATAAATCTTTGAATATTAGAGACAGTGCGATCGCACCAAGACCAAAAATGATGTAGCGACGCATGATGAAATAGCGTGGTAATAATGAGGAAGTGAAAACGGAAATGGCGATCGCGCAACGGGGTAGTTACTTTCTAATCTTCTTCTTGCCAAGCATCATCAATTGGCTGTTCCCTAGGAATCACTGAACTTTCTGCCCTCTTGCTATCATCTGCGCTAGGAGAGTCAGAAACTATGACTAATTCTGACTCTTTTGTATGGCTATGTCCCCATTGATCCAAAACATCATTAATCAAGACTTCTCGCAACCAAATCTTAGCGACAACAGTTAGAGGTAGCGCCAGCAATAATCCTAAAAAGCCGAAGAAAGTCACAAAAAACAGCTGAGAAATTAATGTCACAGCTGGTAGTAACGAAACTTGATGTGCCATGACGACGGGTGTGATGAAATTGCTTTCAGCTTGCTGAATGATCAAGTAGAGAATCAACACAGCAACAGCTTTCCAAGGAGAATCCAAAAGAGCGATCGCCATTGCTGGAACCACACTCATTGTCGGGCCAAGGTTAGGGATTAAGTTCAAAAATCCTGCCAAAACTCCTAAAGCCAGCGCCGCTTTCACACCCAAAAGTGATAAGCCAATCAAACTCATCAGTCCTACTACACCCATAGCGATGAGAGCGCCTGTTACCCATCCCCCCAATGAGACATCGCACTTATCCAAAATGCCATCTACCCGCCGTCGATAAAACGAGGGAAAAAGCCGCACAAATAATTTGCGGTAAGCGTAGGGATCGGCTAATAACATTCCTGTTAAAACCAGCACCAGCAAAACTTTAAGGACAGCTTCTAACGAGCCAGAAACGAAAGCGAAAGAATTTCCCAGTACTCGATTGATAAATGGCTGTGCTTGTTTGATTAGACTGTCTATATCCGGTATATAAGGTATTAGCTGACTAGGAACTTGGGTTTTTAGTGCGTTAAACCAACTATTGAACCGCTCGAAACCTTGGGGAACTCGATAGGTTAGTTCATTAAACTGAGCGGCAAAAGGCGGCACAATCAGCCAGAAAAAGCCAACAACGCAAGCTAAAAAGATTCCCACTGACAGGAGTACGGCAAATCCACGCTTCATGCCGAAACGTTGAAAGCGTAGTGCTAGACGATTCAAGGTTGTGGCTAATACAACTGCGGCAAACATTAGCAACAGCACTTCTTTAATTTGCCACAAGATGTATAACGAAATAATTATGGCGATTAAGCCGATCCATTGACCTAAATTCACAGGCTGACTCCTGGCGGTTGGCAAGCTGCATATTTCTGGCAATGCAGCTAGGTTAGCTGATTCTAGCAACTTCCGCCCATCAGGTTATCAGCTAATTTTGTTTTGTCTTTGGAATCGCCACAGTAGTGCGATCGCTAAAATTACAGACGGTAACAAAACGCTAACTAGGGCAATTGTATTTGTCCCCGGAATCATCAGGCTCGGCGCTACGTATTTAATCAACAGCGATAGCAAAGTCGAGAGTAAAAGCACTTTTAGAACTAATCCCAGGTGGTTTTCCATAAAAGTTCGGCAATACACATTTTTCTGTGGGGTATACACGAATTTGGTCTACGCCATCTAGTTTCTAGAATAGACCTAACAGATACAAATCTTTGCAATTCATATTCCGCACCCACAACTGTCACGATCGCTAACAACATCATCAATGCTGAAGTGAGTGTTAATTTGACTGCTTCTAAATTCTGAGAAGAAATATAGCATCGCTTAATCCTTTTCATTCGTTAAAGGATTGGATACTCAACTTCTAAGTGCATTTGGCTGAGTTAAAAACACAATCCTGTATCTCAATTTCCATGATCTACCTACCAGTTTCATTACTGCTATTTCTGGTATTACTGCTATTACTACCTTTTCTCTGGTTTGCTGTAGCAGTAGATGTGGTGGAAATTGCAGCTGCCAAGTTGGGATTTTCTCCCAATGTTGCCTTTTTATTGCTGTTGTTGATTATTCTTACCAGCACAATCAATATACCGCTATATCGCCTACAAACTCGCGTCCAATTAGCCGACGACTTTGCGGCGCTGTGGTTAAGAGAATTTTGGGGTATTCCTTTACGAAGAGTCGAGCAATCTAAAGTTGTAGCTCTGAACGTGGGTGGTGGCTTAATTCCGGTGACATTGGCACTTTACCAATTTACTCAGGGAAATATCTTAGCAATTTTGCTAGTCACTACCATTGTTACTGTTGTTAGCTATTATGCAGCGCGAGTAGTGCCAGGGATAGGTATTCAAATGAATCCGTTGTTGGCTCCCCTGACCGCCGCTTTATCTGCAATGTTGTTTGCTGCTCCCCATGCGGCCCCTGTAGCATTTGCTGGCGGCGTTTTAGGAACTGTAATTGGTGCTGACTTGCTGCATCTTAAAGATATTCAAGCTATGAGTGCTGGGGTACTAAGTATCGGTGGTGCGGGTGTGTTTGATGGCATTGCTTTGTGTGGTCTATTTGCTTTGCTATTAAGCTGAAAAAATAGCCAAGATAATTCGTAATTGATAGTTCGTAATTCGTAATTATTACCCTACGGCTTCAGCCGAGAGTTAAAACCAGAAAAAATCATACCTCTGACTGGAATTAAGAATTACGAATTAATAATTATTTTGAGCTTAATAACTGATAAATTCAAATTGAGGATACATCAAAATGCCTGTTGAAACTAATAACAAAAACCAAATTAAACCGCCAAGATTGCGGCAGTTTGGTGGCAGTTTTCTAATTTTACTAACCCTGTTGTTGCTCCTTAACTATATTGTTCCTACTTTCTTTGGCCCGCGATCGCCACAAGTCCCTTACAGCGACTTTATTGTTCAGGTAGAAGCGGGTAAAGTAGAACGAGCAGTTGTGGGTGGCGATCGCATTCAATACGTCCTCAAAAGTGAAATAGATGGCAAACCCACTGAACAAGTATTCACCACCACACCAGTAGCTCTAGATTTAGATTTACCCAAGATTCTCCGCGAGCATAACGTCGAGTTTGGTGCGCCACCACCAGATCAAAATGGCTGGATTGCGACTTTACTGAGTTGGGTAGCACCACCGTTAATTTTCTTTGGTATTTGGGGCTTTTTAATCAATCGTCAAGGAGGCGGCCCCGCAGCGCTAACGGTAGGTAAAAGCAAAGCCCGCATCTCTTCTGATGGCAGTACTGGTGTTAAATTTACCGATGTAGCTGGCGTAGATGAAGCCAAAGTAGAACTCGAAGAAATTGTCGATTTCTTGAAGAACGCTGACAAATATACCCGCTTAGGAGCGAAAATTCCCAAAGGTGCGCTGCTGGTAGGGCCTCCAGGGACAGGTAAGACCTTATTAGCAAAAGCGATCGCCGGGGAAGCAGCTGTTCCCTTCTTCAGCATCTCTGGTTCCGAATTTATTGAACTGTTCGTTGGTGTAGGTGCTGCACGAGTCCGCGATTTGTTTGATCAAGCTAAAAAACAAGCTCCCTGTATCGTCTTTATTGATGAGTTAGACGCACTCGGTAAGTCTCGCGGTGGTGCTGGTGGGTTCGTCGGCGGTAATGATGAACGCGAACAAACCCTCAACCAGTTACTTACAGAAATGGATGGCTTTGATGCCAACACAGGCGTAATTATCATCGCCGCTACCAACCGTCCAGAAGTTCTTGACCCCGCATTGCGCCGTCCTGGAAGATTTGACCGCCAAATTGTCGTCGATCGCCCTGATAAAATCGGTCGAGAAGCGATTCTCAAAGTTCATGCCAGAAACGTGAAATTGGCTGAAGATGTTAACTTAGCTACCATTGCCATCAGAACTCCCGGCTTTGCTGGGGCAGATTTAGCCAACTTGGTAAATGAAGCCGCATTGTTAGCAGCCCGTCAAAATCGGCAAGCGGTAATCATGGCAGATTTCAACGAAGCCATTGAGCGTCTAATTGCTGGGTTAGAAAAACGTTCTCGCGTGTTGAATGAAACCGAGAAGAAGACCGTAGCTTATCACGAAGTTGGTCACGCCATCATTGGTGCTTTGATGCCTGGTGCTGGTAAAGTCGAGAAAATCTCCGTTGTGCCCCGTGGTGTTGGTGCTTTGGGTTACACAATTCAAATGCCAGAAGAAGACCGCTTTTTGATGGTAGAAGACGAAATTCGTGGACGGATTGCTACTCTGTTGGGTGGACGTTCTGCTGAAGAAATTGTCTTTGGCAAAGTCTCCACAGGCGCGGGTGACGACATCCAGAAAACCACAGACTTAGCAGAACGCTACGTTACTGTATACGGCATGAGTGATAAACTCGGCCCCGTAGCATTTGAGAAGACACAACAACAGTTCATCGAAGGTTACGGCAACCCGCGGCGATCGATTAGCCCGAAAGTAGCTGAGGAAATTGACCGCGAAGTTAAGCAGATAGTAGATAATGCTCACCACATAGCCTTGACGATTCTGCATGAAAACCGCGACTTGTTAGAAGAAACCGCCGAGGAACTGCTACAAAGAGAAATTCTCGAAGGTACAGAATTACGGGAACGTCTTGCCAGAGCAAAAGCACCAGCCGAACTCAATGAATGGTTGCGTTCCGGCAAAGTATCAGAAGATAAACCACTGATGCAATCTGTTTTGAACTAACTATAGTCTCCTTCGTAGTTAGCACTTCAGTGCTGATTACCAACTTAGATAAAAGCGATCGCTCTTGAAGTGGGGTGATCGCTTTTTTTAATACTGTATGTCATCGCTAATAGTCCACTAACTCTAAAAAGTCACTCTTTGATCTAGAAATTATTATTCCTATCGGGTACTATATTGGTACAAATTCTATATTTTGTACAATTTGTTAAAATTGTACAAAATATAGAATTGTAGGCAATGTCAATTATTTATTTTTGTGAGACACTATGACTGTCACAAGTGCAAGTGAAGCTCGTGCTAATTTTCAAGAGTTGATTAATCGTGCTGAATATCGTGGCGATCGCATTGTGATTCAGCGTCACGGAAAACCTGTTGCAGCAATTATTGGGCTTGAAGATTTGAAGCTATTAGAAGCTATAGAAGATGCGATTGATTCTGCTGAACTTCGTCGTGCAGTTGAAGAAAATGATGGCTTTACTACGCTAGACGCAATAATTGCGAAGCGTGGAAATGAGTGAACGCTACACTTTAAGGATTGCAAAGACTGCTGAGAAAGATTTGTTAGACTTGCAAGCAAAACAATTTAAGCAAGTTGTAGCAAAAATTTTTTCACTTCAAGGTAATCCTCAGCCCCAAGACTGCAAAGCTTTGAAGGGATATGAAGGTGGGTATCGGATTGACCAAGGCGAGTACAGAATTTTGTACACCATTGATAACGAGAATAAGCTAGTTGACGTTTTTCGTGTTGGTAAGCGTAATGATGATGAAGTGTATAAAAATTTGTAGGTTTGTTCAAGATTTTAGTTTCGCCTTCACTTGAACCTCAACTAAAATTCAACAGCAACTGGGTTTATACTCAACACTCAGCACTTTGCTATATTTTTGGCAAACATATAAGTCGCTGAACTTGAACGGATACATCGGGAAAGGCTAGGGGGGCAATAGTACCTGTAGTTAATGTTAGTTCTGTTGTGTATTGCCCATTTTTCAAGTCTCGAAATACTTGTAACTGTGAAGACTTGAGGTTGACAACCCAATATTCAGCAATGCCTGCTTCTGCGTATATGTCTTTTTTCTCACCCAAGTCTTTGCTGAGGGTGGCTTTAGAGAATTCGATAATCCAGAAGATGTCTTCGGGGTAGGGATGGTGTTCTAGGTAGACCTCGCCTAAAGGTTTGACAATAGCAACATCGGGGGCGGGTTCTGAGTCGTTGGGGAGAGTGATCGGTTTGGCATCGCGGATTTTTACCCGTTCACCCAGCAGTACGCGCAGATAATCAGCTGCTTCTGTGTTGTAGTAGGCGTGAAGTTCTCGTTCTGGGGGCATAACGATCAGGTCGCCGCGCAATAATTCAATTGGCTGGTCGTCAAAGATACCTGCTTCTATTGCTCGGTGATAGCGTTCAATTGTCCATTTATAGGTAGTTGCGGTCATAACACTTTGTTTAGCTTTTGTTCTACCGTTTAGACAATAAATTTATACATTTTAGATTTGAGATTGTGTATTGTGACATTACGACAAACTCAGCCAGCCAAAAACTTGTTCTACTGTCAGTTCCAACTCGATACCCTCAAGTATGGGTAATTTATCAGCATCTTCGTATAATTCCACTCGCTGTCCAGGAAACACCCCCAGCACACTTTCATCTTCTGGATTAATCAACCAGCCTAATTCAGTTCCATTGCGCGAACAATGCAATAACTTATTCAATACTTGTTTGAGTTTTTGGTCTGGGGAAAGAATCTCAATTGCCCAGTCGGGATGAATTTCAAAGCGATTGGCAATTCTACCAGATGAAGTTTTAGGAATTCTATCCCAGCGAAACACGGCTACATCAGGAACAATAGACGCACCGCCGAAAGTGCAGCGCAGTTCTGAAATAGCTATGGCAATTTTCTGATTTCTCGCTACGCCGTTAATAACTTCACACAAAGTTGTCTGAATCAGGCCATGTTCACCTTGAGGCATTGGTTTTTGAATGATTTCTCTATTGATAAATTCTGATGCTGGCTCAGTTTCTGGCAGTTTGAGGAACTCCTCTAAAGTTAGTTGAGGTTGACTAGCGATCGCCATAAGTGATTGCAATAGAAAGGATAGTTTTATTATGGGCAAACTCGCGAAGTGCCCGCTGGAGACAGAATCTAGTTTAAATACTAATTGGCACTAAAATTATAATTCCACTGAAAATAAGCAGAACCAAAGTAATAATTAAACCGTATCGTAAAGACATAATATTTAAAATTCCTAATAACCATACTAAAGCTACTTCAACTATAGTTGCTCCAAAAACTCTCAAGATATGTCTAGCTAATTGAAATAAAGAATAATCAGCATATAGCAAATTTACGTCGCGTATTAAATCTACACTTGACCTAAGCAAGATAAGATTTAGTCCAATAATGACTATCGTTAAGAGTATAAAAGCAATGAGTTTAAATAATCGATTTTGAAGTCTCATACTTGTTGATAAACTCAATCCATCTTTACTTGCATAAAGAGCGATCGCTGCTCTGGTTGCTACATGGAAAACGCTGTTGGCATAACGCACTATCAACACTTCAGGGTGCGTTAGCCTGGAGTATAACAAACCCTACTGGCTAATTATGAATTACTAAAGTTAGCTGGCATTGACTGGCGATCGCCATAAGTGATTGCAATAGAGGGGATAGTTTAATTATGCAAGACGCGCGATCGCCTAGCTTGTAGGAACGCACTATCAACAATTCAGGATGCATTAGCCTACCCTCCGGGAACGCCTGACGAGTAAACAAAGTTCAAAGACTCATTAACGGAGTTCTAATACTCATTCACGAGTATCAAAGACTGATTAACGGAGTTCAAAGCCTCATTAATGGAGTTCTGAGGTGGATGAATCCAGTTCAAAGACTGATTAACGGAGTTCAAAGCCTCATTAACGGAGTTCTGAGGTGGATGAATCCAGTTCAAAGACTGATTAACGGAGTTC
>NZ_JCACKA010000083.1:2523-69914 GCF_059505145.1 Mojavia sp. | reverse complement strand
TTAAACGAGGTAAAGCTACCGCAATCATGGTCGAGTTTAAGGGTGCTAGCATCGCTCCTAGACCGATTGTTAGTAGTAATGCCCGTTCAGTCCATGATTGTTTTTGGTTTAATTCTTCCACCTGGCATTTGTTCTAACACTTGACCATTACGATTTAAGCGGTAGCGATCGGGTGTAATTAATCCTGCGACGATCACTTCCCCTAATCCCCAGGCAGCCTTGATGACTATTTCATCAGCATTGGTCACAGGATTGCGAGTGAACATCACCCCTGCACAATCAGGGTGAACTAATTGCTGGACAACAACCGCGACTTGGGGCGGTTCAGAAATGCCTAAACGTTGACGGTAAGCCAAAGCTGATTCACTGCGTCCAGATGCCCAAACTTCCCCAATAGCTGTGAGTAATTGGCTGTCAGATCGCACATTTAAACAAGTTAAATGTTGACCTGCAAAACTGGCACTAGCAGAATCTTCTCCTACTGCCGGAGAGCGGACAGCCACCACCCCGCCAAGTTCCGATAATAAAGGTAGTACCAATTGATAACTTGACTGATCGCCAGAAGCGATCGCATCTACTAAATCCACCGATAAAGCAAAACCAGGGGGAACAGGCTAATGCTCAGTATGCTGGAACCGAGCATTATTAATGGAAGATAAAAAGCCTACATCAATTTAAAGCAGTCCCCAGAAATGGAGGAAGCCTTGACCAGAAAACACTTCAATCAAAACAACAGATAAAAAACCAATCATCGCAAGACGACCGTTCCAATTTTCACTTTGAGGAGTGAACCCAGGACGCACAGCATTGCGGTCATCCAAATCTAAAACAGCAAGTGTAGATTTTTTAAAACCTGTCATGAGTAAAACTCCAATGTATTGCATTGTAACAGTTATGACTGTATATTACGTAATTTAACAAATAGTTAAGAGATTGCAACATAATTTGAAGATAGAAAAGCTGAGGCACTAGCCCTGAAAAAAGATACGAGCCGTCACAACCCAGATCCACGCTACACATTTCTGTCTTTGAGTAGAAGATTTGTGATTATTTCTCCATTAAACTCTACACAAAGTTAGATTATTTGATACTGACGGACAATTTATTCACGTTATTCAAATTTGCAACTATCAGAATAATAGATGCCAAAAGCTATCTAACTAAATTTTCTGGAATAAATTTTAATTTAATTTATAGTGCGGGGGTACAAATGCCGTGTCTTCGTCAAATACTTTTGTAGAGCAGCAGTCAGAAACACAGTCTGCATCTAATTTCGAGTTTTTGAAACAAGTAAGTCAAGTCGCTGGTGTGACTCTGTTATCAATTACTATGCTGGCAAGTTCTGTTCTTGCTGGAGGACTGTTTGGTTTAGCGGTTACTTTTCGTAATTTGCCAGATGTTAGACAACTAAGAAACTTCCTCCCAGAAGAAACAACTTATATCTATGACATTAAAGGTAAACTTTTAGCAGGTATACATGGAGAAGCCAACAGAAAGATTGTACCGCTAGATCAAATTTCCCCGAATTTAAAACGAGCAGTATTAGCAAGTGAAGATAGCCACTTTTACAACCACCACGGTATTAATCCCGCCGCTGTTGGACGTGCTGCATTAGTCAACTGGACAGCAGGTAGTGTCCGGGAGGGGGGTTCTACAATCACCATGCAGTTGGTGAAAAATATATTTCTATCTAAAAAGCGTGCTTTTACTCGAAAAATAGCAGAAGGGGTACTGGCAATTCGGTTAGAGCAAATTCTTGATAAAGACCAGATTTTAGAAATGTACCTCAATCAAGTGTACTGGGGTCACAATAACTATGGTGTACAAACCGCAGCCCGAACTTACTTTGACAAATCAGCAGCAAATTTGACTCTGGGCGAATCTGCAATGATGGCGGGTTTAATTCAAGCACCAGAGGAATATAGCCCGTTTGTGAACATGAAACTGGCAAAACAACAACAAAAAGAAGTGCTGGGGCGGATGCTGGATCTGAAATGGATTAGCCAGCAAGAATATAATGAAGCTCTCCAGCAAGAAATCACTCTTGGTCAAATCAAGTCATTTCAAGGTAGTGCCCTGCCTTATGTAACCAATACCGTAGCCCAGGAAATAATTAAAAAGTTTGGGCGTGATGCATTACTCAAAGGTGGAATGCGGGTACAAACTACGGTAGATGCCAACTTCCAACTAATGGCAGAAGAAACTATTAAGCAGTGGCATAAAACCCTCGAAGGTCGGGGGTTAAATAAAAATCAAATGGCTTTAGTAGCTATTGATCCCCGCACCCACTTTATCAAAGCCTTAGTCGGTGGTATAGATTCAAAAAAAAGTGAATTTAACCGCGCAACTCAAGCGCAGCGTCAACCTGGTTCTGCTTTTAAGCCATTTGTTTACTACACTGCCTTTGCTAGTGGTAAGTTTACACCCAATACAACGGTAATCGATGCTCCAGTTAGCTACAGAGATGGTGATGGTTGGTACTATCCACGCAACTACGATGGTGGCTTTATGGGAGCAATGCCGATTCGTACTGCCTTAGCATTGTCTCGTAATGTGCCTGCGGTCAAGATTGGCAAAGCTGTGGGAATGAATACAGTCATCGACACCTGCCATACCTTGGGAATTAACAGTCCAATGGTTGCCGTCAGTTCTTTACCATTAGGCGCAATTGGTGTGACACCACTGGAAATGGCTAGTGCTTATGCCACCTTTGCTAATTATGGCTGGCAATCACCTCCAACGGCTATTGTCCGTGTTACTGATAGTAGTGGTAATGTCTTGTTAGACAATACTCCTAAACCTCAGCTAGTTCTTGACCCTTGGGCATCAGCCGCATTGGTAGATGTGATGCAATCGGTAGTTACTGATGGTACTGGCAAAGGTGCTGCACTTGATAGGCCAGTTGCAGGTAAAACGGGTACAACTTCTTCAGAAAAGGATATTTGGTTTATTGGTTCTGTACCGCAGTTGACAACTGCTATTTGGGTAGGACGAGATGATAACAAACAATTAGCCACTGGTGCGACCGGTGGAGGTATGGTTACTCCCGTCTGGCGCGATTTTATGCAGAAGGCGCTTAAGGATGTACCAGTCATGAAATTTAAACCGCCTTCTGAATTTCCTCGACCTAAGCCAGTTAAAATATAGGACTCCTATTGGATTTTTGAAATTGACAAATTGTGATGTACTAACGAGCCAAAGCACAGGCTGAAGCTCTTGAGAATGCCATTTGGAAACGCGACTTTAACCAGGGGCAGTATTATTAGCTATTCCTGATTTAGGGACTACGTAAGTTTTTACAAGTATTGAAGCAGAAAGCCCATCAGTAACAGCCTGAAAATTTTTTGGATTTTCAGGTTGTTACGTCCTTCAGGGGTGGGGACGCGAATAATGCGGGAATCACTGATTGGGTAGACTACTATGCCAAAATTTTTGATACGTGGGCAATAGCAGTTGCACCTCATTACACATCACAAGATTGTTCTGTTTGTGGGACACGAGTTAAAAAATCTTTGTCCACTCGTACCCACAAATGCCATTCTTGCGGAACAGTGATGCATCGTGACCACAATGCAGCTAAACAAATACTGGCGAAGGGATTAAAAAGTACCGTAGGGCATACGGAATCTAAAGCTTGTGGACAGAACAACCTCTGCTTAGGTGAGGAAACTCCTCTAAGTAAGTTGACTGGATGAAACAAGAATCCCACTGCTTGAAGCAGTGGGAGTGTCAATTCGTCATCCAATTTTCAACTTAAAAGCTCAATATATGTTGAATTTTTCCAAATTTTTGGCTTGGCTTGCACAGGTTTAGCTTTTGAGATTGCTAGTCTACCAACATTATCAAAACTAACGCTTACCGGAAAATCAATTATTGATTGATAGAAACTGCCAATATTATCAGAGAACACGAGAAACCTTTTCAAAAATCTCGCCCCAAAACCGAGGTACTGTATTTTTGACCTTTCCATACAGTGAACATCCAATAGCATAAACCAAAGTACTAAAAACTGGTGTCTCGTCCTGCCTTCCTCCAAAAATTCTATTATCTATCACGCTTTATGCTTTGTGGCATCAACTAATTTATATGATTGATCCCTTTCCCGCGTTGGTGGAAACGGATGTCCTTCGGTTGATGTTACCTCTAGCCCTGTACTTTCTCCATCAGGATTGATTAGTTCGTACTGTCCGCTAACGGGAGTGCGTGAGCCTGGACTATACAACGCTTTGGAGCGTTGATCATCTGCCTGAAGGGGTTGTACAGCGCCAGCACTGTAAGTTAGCCTGAACTGGCTTCTAATTTCAAAACCTGGAAGATAGCCACCGTGGTACGGTATTTCTGACAACTGGCTGAGTGTGCCTTTGATTTCGGAAATTGGTTCGAGCAATTGTGAGTTTTCTTGGCTCCAAAGGATAATTTGTGCATCAAGCAATTCTTGAAACTCAAGAGCGTGTAGCGTCACTTCATCCGAAGGCGTTTGACTATCTACAACAATCGAGAAGTTGAGAGTCAATAAAAGTGTTGTTTGTATTTCTACTAAATCATCATTCGAGATAACTTGAGTACAATACTCGTCTACATGAAAACCAAACTGGGCTTTAAAGTGAGAAAACCTATGCGTTTGCAGTTGCTGACTCAGATATGGTAACAATCCGGCATCCGGCTCTGATAGTATCTGGCGAACGATTGGCATTTGTGTCATACATGCTCTACAACTTTTCAATTAAAGCTTTCAAATTAACAATCTCACTCGGTTAAGCATTCTCGAACATCCATCAAACTGACGAGAGTTACCTCAATCGTTTTATCGATTTACTTTACACATCTTTCGTGCTGCTGATGGCAGCTTCTAATTTCATACAACAGCATAAATTGGTATTGCAAGATATTTATCTTGCCAGAACTTACGCACTCAGATCCCCCAACCCCCTTAGAAAGGGGGCTTTAGACGTTCCCCCCTTTTTAAGGGGGGCTAGGGGGGATCGGGGTTTCAGGCTTGAGTGCGTAAGTCCTACTTGCATTGCTCAACCAATTCAAACCGAATGGCACAAGCGTGCCATTCGCTCCCTAATCCCTAGAGGAGGCCGCGATTTCCCAAACTTCAACATCTACTGGGAGTGCAGAATCCCCCGTCTGAGAGGGTTGCAGCCCGGATTGCTTCAAGAGGAAATTTCGGGGTGCGATCGCTGTACAACAAACCGTTAGCTTCTTGGAAAGTATCGCTAAATTGTGTGTAACAGAATCCACTGAACAGTTCAATATTATTGACGGTTTCTAGTAGGGCAGTGTATTTCATTTCTAACTCGGAAATACTCGAACAGCGCTCATATCCCCAAGCTGCAACAGCATCTAGCTTGCTATCGGGGGCATAAGCAATACCACCAAACTCTGTTAGCATAACTGGTTGCCCTTGATGCGGATAGTTGTCGAGTGTGAGGATACGTCCTCCGGGGCGCTTATGATTTAGCATATCCGACAGCTTCACCTCTGGGCCATAACGACGAACTAATTGCTGTGGCTTGGTATCATAGTCATGAATTGCAAGGATGTCTGTATCCGTACTTTCCCAGCCATCGTTACTAATCACTGGACGAGTTGGGTCAAGGGTTTTCGTTAAGTGATACATTGCTACAACATAGTTGCGGTGAGCTGCTGTCTCGACTAAATTCGGCACTCCCCAAGATTCATTAAAAGGCACCCAAGCAACAATACATGGATGGCTTGAATCTCGCTTGATGACTTGGGTCCACTCCCGCGTCATTCGTTCTACGGCTTTCCTGGTAAAGCGATAGGCGCTGGGCATTTCCTCCCATACCAATAAACCTAAAACGTCTGCCCAATATAAAAACCGAGGGTCTTCAATTTTTTGGTGTTTACGTACTCCGTTGAAACCCATTGCTTTAATCAGTTCTACATCACGTCGCAAAGCTTCATCGCTGGGTGGAGTCATCAGCGTATCTGGCCAGTAACCTTGATCGAGAACAAGGCGTAAGTAATAGGGACGACCATTGAGCATAAAGCGATCGCGCTGTATGCTCACGGTTCGCATTGCGGTGTAAGATTTTACTTCATCCAGTAGCTGCTCATTGCTCCACAATTGAATTTCAGCATCAATTAGCGTTGGCTTTTCTGGACTCCACAATAATTCATTACGGTAGTCGTCAATCCCAGGATCGCCAAGAGCAATGCGGCGGTTAATTTCTCCATTGAACACCTCGTATGTATCATTCACCAATACAGTACTGCCAATGCTCAATTTCATCTTTATTTGGATGCCACAAACAGGCACATCACCCGCCAGCGCCCCTTCAAAACCAACCTCCCATCGTTCAAAGTCGCAATTCCAACACAGATGCCCTAGATAAGTTTTACCTACTCGCTCAACCCAGACTGTCTGCCAAATACCGCTAGTGCGAGGATACCAGATACTATGCTCTTTCAGTTGCCAATCTTGCTTACCGCGAGGTTTGGCGAGGTCTTGGGGATCATCTTGCGCCCACAGTGTTACCTTTGTTGTGCCACTGTCATTCAAGACGTGGGTAATATCGAGTGAAAAATTGGTGTGTCCGCCTTCATGTTCAGCTATGTATTGATCGTTAACCCACACACGAGCACAGTAGTCCACCGCACCAAAGTGTAACAGCAATCTCCCATCGCCTTCTGGTGTTGCAAACTCTCGTTCGTACCAACAGTTCGGATGAAAATTCCTGTCACCTATCCCACTTTTATTTGATTCAGGAGCAAACGGAACTTCTATCAGATGAGTCCATTGCTTTAGATCACTAGGTTGAACACATTTTCCTTCGTCATCAAATGCAAACTTCCACAAACCATTTAGGCTTTGCCAAGGTGATCGCTGTAACTGTGGACGTGGATGTGATATTTCTTTCGAGTCAAAAGCATTCTTGTCATTACTTTCAACTGATAATGCAACTCCCCCATTATTAATATCTAATAACTTCATAAAACCTCTTTGTATGAAGATAATTTTTCTCAGATGAAATTTTATTTTTTCTCACTTCAAACCCTACTTCTGTTGTCATAGCTATTGAAGTTGATTTTCACCTATTTCAAATCTCTAGCTAGATAGCCATAACAAAGATTTTCATAGCTCTTACCCCGATTAATCTATACAATTAATATTGCATCTGTTATCGAAAATTGCTATTTACATATCAAGCAAATTTGGTTACTGTCCAGCTAAGGCATTAATTTGGAAATTGCATAATTGGTTACCAAAGGCAAACTTTCACTTCGTATATCCAAAAAATTTTGCTTGATTCTTAATATAAAAATATTTTGATTAGTTTGGCTTCTACCAAAGGAATAAAACTATACTAGATAAAGTTATAAGTAAAAATACTTAATAATATTTATGAATAAATATCAAGAAAAAACAGTTTAGTAGTTATAAGGAAATCCAAGAAATAAAATGCCATAGGACTCCTATTTGATTTTTGCGGAGCTAGGTAAACATCTATCCCTTTTTCCTGTTCCCTGCTCCCTACCCACGCAAGTACATTTAGGAATCAAATCGGATTGCTATAGCTCATTAAAAGATTGAGCAGAGGCAAGTTAACTTATTGAATCCAGAAATAATGTTCCTTCAAAACAACAACTCTTATCCAGGAATAGTCAAGGGAATACCGTTATCTTTGGGTTTCAACTTGAGAATAAATGGAACAGCTTTCAATACCCAATCGGACACAGGTGTATAATTAGCCGCTGCTTCTCCAAAGCTAATAGAAAGCATATCTGTATGAATAATGCCTGGATTCAGCGGAATTGCTGCCATACCACTTGGCAATTCTTGTGCCAAAGAACGAGTTAATCCTTCTATTGCCCACTTAGAAGCACAGTATGGTGCAACTTCGGGTGAAGTAGAACGTCCCCAGCCGGAACTGAAGTTCACAATAATACCTCGTTTGTTTTTCACCATTGCTGGTACAAAGTGGCGAATTATATTTACTACTCCTTTAATGTTGATATCAATCAACTGGGAAAACTCATCTGAGGGAACCTGCCATAATGGTGCTGGGTAGTTCGTAATTGCTGCATTATTAATGACTATATCTGGCGGCGCATATTTGTTCAGTACGTGTTCTGCCCATTTTTCTACTAAATGTTCATTCGCTACGTCTACAGTTGTGAAATCATTGGGCGCACTAAACTTCTTTTTCATTTCCTCAATAGCCTGCGATGAACGAGCACAACCAATCACCGTATGCCCCTGCCCGATAAAACCCTCGGTCATAGCATAACCTAGACCTTTGCTTACGCCCGTAATCAAGATGAGCTTGGTCATAATTCTCAAGAGACTCGTAGTTTTTTATTAAAACGAGTTTACTTTAGTCCTGGGTGGGGATAATACTATCTTGAAAAGTGATGTTCCCAGGCTCATGAACAAGCTCACACCCTCCCAGAAACCGGATATTCTGCGCTTAGATCGTGAAAAGTGCGAAACAACTTCCACCTTAGCTTTAAAATACTTCAACCTTTTACTTTATTTAACCTGATATACCCCTGTTAACAGTTTTTCCTATTCCTCAATTGTCTAGTGGTTTTTCTAAACTTCAATCTATTATTTATAACCTCACCAGTTCAATTTTTATTTTCCTGACTCACCCCGATTTCTACTTTTCCTCTGCCTAGAGTGACAAAACAGGGATAATCGCTCGGTGAACCTTGCTATGGTGCAAGAAGGGCAGGCTGTAGTTTATCGGCAGTATCTCAAAGGATGCGACAGTACCAAAGACCAGTTTCTTCAGGCTGAAGCTGATGCCAAAGGTAAGAAGTTAGGATTTTGGAATCAATCTAAGCCAGTCATGCCGAGCGGATTTTAGGCGAGGTAAGAAAAATACTCAGCCTGCCAACACGCGTAAGCAAGCGCAACAGTGCGACGGGGCTTACCCAGATATTTGCATTCCGCCCAATTCGGCAGATTTGGATTGCTCTGATATTCCTTACCGCAGATTTAGGGTTATTCCACCAGATCCTCACGGGTTTGATAGGGATGGGGATGGAATAGGTTGCGAACGGTGATTATGCCAAAATAAGGTTTTCGGTGATGGGCTACTGATTCAGGAAGCGGGGAATAAAATTGGTCAAGTGCGATCGCCATTTACAATGATCTATCGCATTATAGAACCTATTGCAATCATTCTTGAGTTGATAGAGGATGCCACCCTTGGAGCTCTCGTTTTGTCCAATTAGCAGGTCGTGTCCGTTTCTTCCGAGGTAATAGTTGGAGCAACAGAGGTTCAACTATTTCCCATTCTGCATCATTGAGGCTGCTGGAATATGTCACGGTGAATGGATTAAAGGGTTGGATGTACCTTAATTCAGTTTTATAAAGATGTCAAATGGCTTCTATACAATATCATACCTGAGATTGATGAAAATTCAGAATAAAAACTACTTTTTTAGAGGTAACTATTAGTTTAAAATCAAAAATAATAAATTATGAGCCACAAGTGGATTTGTTTCTTTTAAATAGCTTTTTGGTTTGATTGAATATTAATTATAAACAAATTGTCTTGGTTCATTCATAGAATAGGTAGCGAATATAATTAAGATGTAGGAAGATATCGTAAGTGAGTATATTGAAGTTAATTACATAAAAATAGTCATGAAAATTGTAACAAAAGTCAATTTAATTGTAATGACAGCTTTTCTCTGTGGTATTTTTGTTAGTGGTGTTGCTTTATCAAACGTTCTAGAACAAAAAGCAGAACAAGAGGTGTCTTCTCAAGCGCTAATTGCCATGCAAATTGCAAATTCGCTTAGACAATATACTAATGACCGCGTACAACCATTTTTGTTACCAATAGTGGACAGTCAAGAAAAATTTGTCCCAGAAGCCATACCAACATTTTCTGTTAGAGAAACGTTTGAAATTTTACGTAAAAACCAAAATTTTAGCAATTTTATCTACAAAGATGCTGCGCCAAACCCAACAAATATGCGGGATATGGCTGACGAATTTGAAGCCGATATTGTTAAAAAATTTCATCAACAACCAGACTTAACAAGTCTATCTGGTTTCCGAAATTTATTTGAAGATAAATTTTTTTATACTGCTCGACCTTTTAGAGTTCAAGAACAAAGTTGCCTGCGTTGTCACAGCAATCCTGAAGAGGCTCCTACAAGTCAATTACTAACCTATGGGAAAGAACATGGTTTTGGGTGGAAGCTTAATAAAATTGTTGCTACTCAAATTGTTTATGTTCCGGCTGAGGAAGTTTTTAAAACTGCTCAAAATTCTTTTTACCTAATCTTAGGAATTTTAGGGATTATTTTTATAGCAATTGTTATTTTAATTAATTTGTTGTTGAGAAAGATGGTGCTACAGCGTATTAAAAGAATTGCTCATGTTGCAGAAAGAGTGAGCATCGGTGATATGAATGCCAATTTTGATAAACAAGACAAAGATGAAATAGGGGTATTGGCAGAAGCTTTTAACCGGATGAAGTATAGTTTAAAAATTGCTATCAACATATTAAATAATAATAGCAATGCTAGATAAATTTATTTTCCACTGCCAGATATTAATAATAAATGTATAATAAATGTTCAATATGTTACAGCAGATTGCAGGTAGATAGAGTATTTAAGGTGTGGTGCGATCGGCTTAGAAATCAATCAAGAGCATAATCATGCCGAATTGGGGGCAAGGCTACTGTACAGAAGCAGCAAAAGAAATATTGCGATATGGTTTTGAGGTATTAGGACTCCACCGCATTCATTCTGGACACTTTTCCCGTAACCCGGCATCAGGAAAAGTTATGCAAAAAATTGGTATGGTTTACGAGGATTGTCGCCGTCAGCACAGATTGAAATTGGGTGAATACGTAGATATTGTTGACTATGGCATTCTCAAAAGCGACTGGCAGAAAATTATTTGATGTGGGTAATCAATAATGGTGAAAATGGTGAAGCGCGTGCGGCGATGCTAGACCTCAAGGCTGAACTTCGCGCAGTCGACGCTCTAGAAAACGGCGTTCGCTATCATTAGTCACCAACACGAGCGCTCGTGCGTAGCTTTGTGCAGCTTCTTGAAAGGCTGCGATGCGGCGCAGTAGCTCGGCACGCGCGGCGTGAAATAGATGGTAGCCATCAAGTTGCAAAGCAAGTTCATCCATGAGTCCTAGTGCTGTCTGAGGGCTGTCTACCATTGAGATTGCTACCGCCCGGTTCAACGACACGATCGGTGAGGGCTGCAAGCGTTCGAGCAAATCATAGAGGCGGACAATCTGCAACCAGTCCGTTTCTTGTGCCCGTGCCGCCTGACAATGTAGTGCCGCGATCGCTGCTTGCAGTGCAAACGAATTAATCTCGCCCCGCAGCGCTTCCTCGACTAACGGCAGCGCCTCATCGATTTGCTGCTGATTCCAGCGACGACGATCTTGATCTTCGAGTAGGACAATATCACCAGCCTCATCAAGACGGGCATCACGCCGTGAGTCGTGCAGTAACATCAGCGCCACCAGTGCAGTCACTTCTGCTGGTGGCTGTGGTGTCATCAATGTCCTCACGAGGCGACCCAGGCGGATGGCTTCTGTACAGAGGTCGGCTTTCACCATTGCCTCTCCCTTTGTCGCTGCATACCCTTCATTAAAAATGAGATAGATTACTGTCAGCACTGCTTCTATCCGCGCCGATAGTTCGGTTGTGTCTGGCACTCTGTAGGGAATACCCGCATCACGGATCTTGCGCTTGGCGCGCACAAGCCGCTGTGCCATTGTCGCTGTGGGTACGAGAAACGCCCGTGCGATCTCGTCGGTCTCAAGCCCGCCTAGCATCCGTAGCGTTAGAGCAACCTGAGCCTCGATTGCCAGCGCTGGGTGGCAGCAAGTGAAGATCAGTCTTAGCCGATCATCTGAAATTTCATCGGTGTCGTAGGTTGGCTCCTCGCTAGTTGGGATTAACCCAGATGCAGCATACCATGAGAGTTTTTCCTTCAGGCGTGTCCGGCGGCGGAGGCGATCAATAGCTTTGTATCGAGCTGTTTTGATAATCCACGCACAGGGGAGATCGGGAATACCCTTGGATTGCCACTGATTCAGGGCGACACTAAAGGCTTCCTGCGCCGCCTCTTCAGCCACATCGAAATCCCCAACCAGCCGGATGAGCGTGGCGATAATCCGACCCCACTCGGCACGATAAATGGAGGCGATCGCTTGGGTTACATCTGATTGTGCATTTGAGGCCATAGCTGACACAAATTTTTTGGCGAGGTGTCGATTTGAGCAATTGCTGTTCGACTTACTCGCAAAGGAAAACAACACAGGTAAAGCTCGATTGTATCTAAATGATAAAAAATTTTTTGGAGAGGTGTCGATTTGAGCAATTGCCGTTCGACTTACTCACAAAGGGAAACAACGGAGGTAAACCAATGAAATATGTGCTGCTGATTTACTTGGAAGAAAATGCCCTGAGCGAAACCGAGCGGGAAGAGTGTTATCTGAAATCTGCGCAGCTAGCGCAGCAACTCAATTCAAAAGGACAATATCTAGCCACTGCCCCGCTCCACCCTGTCGCAACGGCAACTAGTGTTCGGGTGCGTGATGGCAAACCGCTTGTGACCGACGGGCCGTTTGCAGAAACACGAGAACAATTGGGCGGATTTTTTCTCATCGATGCCCAAGACCTTGATGCAGCGATGGTGATTGCGGCCGAGATTCCAGCAGCACAAGTCGGCACCGTTGAAATTCGCCCTGTAATTGAAATCGCAGGTTTGCCTGAGCATTAGGGCCTGCGCTCAACCTGAAATCAAAAGGAGATACTTAAATGACAAAAAGTACGATCACAACCAACGAAGCTCAGATTCGCCAACTGATTACCGATCAACAAGAGGCAATTTGCGCTAAGGATGTCGCTCGAATCCTATCTCACTATGCTACCGAGATTATTATCTTTGATATAAAACCCCCATTCCAAATAGATGGGAAAGAAGCGTTACGCCAAATGTGGTCAGGGTGTTTGCCTTATTTCCCGGACTCCTTTGAGATAGAAACACGAGACCTCAATATCACAGTTAATGACGATTTGGCGGTTGCCCGCTGGCTTTCACACTTTACAGCAATGGAAGTAGACCATCCGGCAATGCAGACATGGATGCGGATCACTGCTGTCTGCCAGCGCAATCAAGGCGAATGGCAGATCCTACACGAACATATCTCTGTTCCATTCGATCCACATACCTCTCAAGCTGCATTCACGCTCAACCCATAGTTGGATTAACTCAATCAAAACAGCACACCATGAAAATCAATTCTTATCTCATGTTCAACGGCAATTGTGAAGTGGCGTTCAAATTCTATGAACAATGTCTAGGCGGCAAAATTGTCATGATGCTCACTCACTCTGATGCCCCCACAGTAGAACATATCCCAGCCCAATGGCATGACAAAATCATGCACGTCTGCCTCGATCTAGGCGATCACCTCTTGATGGGGTCTGACAGTCCGCCTGGGTACTTTGAAACACCTCAAGGCTTTTACGTACAAATCAGCGTTGATGAGCCAGCAGAGGCAGAACGCATCTTTCATGCCCTAGCAGAAAAAGGAAAAGTGAAGATGGCAATTGATCAAACTTTTTGGTCTGTTCGCTTTGGAATGTTGGTCGATCAATTCGGCATTCCGTGGATGGTCAATTGCCAGAAGACTGCTTGATTTGCCGGGAGGTGCTTACGGGCATCTTCCCTAGAATCAAACTTCAGCGCATTTTCGCTGGCTTATCACTGTAAAATAATTTACAAGAAAAATCCATGAGTACTCAAATTTTCGTCAATCTGCCAGTCAAAAACCTCAATCAATCGATCGAGTTCTTTACTCAACTCGGTTTTGAGTTTAATTCTCAATTCACTGACGAAACTGCCACTTGCATGATTGTGTCTGAAAACATTTTCGTCATGCTCCTGACGCATGAGAAGTTTAAAACTTTTACTCCCAAAGAAATTTGTGATGCTACAAAAAGTACAGAAGTGCTTGTGTGTTTGTCTTGTGATAGCCGAGAACAAGTCGATGAAATGGTTCGCCAGGCAGTTACCGCTCGTGGAACAACCTATAATGAACCACAAGATCATGGTTTTATGTATGGACATGGATTTGCTGACTTAGATGGCCACATTTGGGAACTGATCTACATGGAGCCAAGCGCAATCAACCAAGGTTAGAAATGCGCCCAGCATTGGAGGCACTTGCCAATAATAAAATGCCCAACCGTATTAACAATATTGTTGCCAGAGCCAAGATATCTTGGTGCAAACGAGCTTCGGTCGTGCATCGACGTTAGGCATTTTATTTCTTGGATCTCCCGGAACAGCTGCGGCTTGCATTCTTCTCAGTGTTAAGGTGGCATTAACTAGACTCCAGCTACTTACTTCTTCGCAGCTTGCTCTATCTCATAAGCATTTTGGCAATTTGGCATCTAATCTAAATTTTCACAAGTTATGGGTTAAATTTCTTCTTGAACCCAAACTGATACTGAACCGCCTAAGCAACGAAAATTGCCCCAACCCCACTCATTGGTGTATACAGGTTCTTTGATGTGTTCTGTTAAATCAATAAATTTAGTATTGGGTTTACCAACTTCCATCCATTTATAACCTTCTGGGCCATCACTGAGAATTACAGCCATTGCTTTGGGATGATCTTCATCACCTAAACGTGTCCAGCCAATAGTGTTCCAATGGTCGAAATAGTTGTATTGTGGGCCATAAGCATAATGCTGACGTGCATAAAGTAACTGATCAATAATCCAACGGTGAGAGGGCATAAAAATTTTGTAGCGATTGCCATCTTTACCCCAGTCTTCATATTCTGCACCGTAGTAATCAGCATGAAAGACACAAGGATAACCTTCTTGTCGTAGCAAAATAATGGCGTATGCTAGGGGTTTAAACCAAGGCTCAACTACAGATTCCAATGCTTGTAAAGGTTGAGAGTCATGATTCTCGACAAAGGTTACAGCATGGGTAGGACGTTGTTGCATCATTGTGCCATCTAAAATCCGGCGCATATCATAATTGCCTTGTGATTTACTGGCTTGATGAAAATTGTAATGTAGTGGTACATCAAAAACTGACATCTTGCCACGAACAGAATCAACATACCAAAGCAGGGCATTTATATCGTTATACCAATATTCCCCGACAACAAATAAATCTTTTCTGGCATGGCGTTCTAGTTCATCTATCCATTGCGGAAAGAACCAAGAAGAAATATGTTTGATGGCATCCAAGCGAAAACCATTGACATTTGTAGTGTCAAGATACCATTTACCCCAGTGAGTGATTTCACCACGTACCCAATCATTTTGAAAATCAATATCGCAACCCATCAAGTACGCAAAGTTGCCCTTTTCTAAAGCTACGTAGTCATCAAATATTTTCTCTTCTAGCAGATAAATCGTGTCGCGATCGCCACTGTTATATTCGTTATAATCAACAGCATCAAAATGCCACCAATGCCACTCAAAGTTAGAGTATTTGCCTTGTCTTCCAGGGAAATTATAATGAGAGTAGGTCTTAATTTCTTGCAACCCACCTTTAGGATTGAGGCGATTATCTTGAGAAAAAGGCGTTGCTTTTGGTGTTTCTATTAGATCACCACCCATCTTATGATTTAACACAGCATCCGCATAAACTTGCAGCCCATGTGTTTGAAGAGATTTAACCGCATCAAGATATTGCTGACGTGTACCGTACTTTGTGCGAACTGAGCCTTTTTGCTCAAATTCACCTAAATCAAATAAGTCGTAAACACCATATCCCACATCAGATGCACCAGCAAATCCTTTATAAGCTGGTGGTAGCCAGATGGCTGTAAAACCTGCATCTGCTAGTTCTGCGGCTTTTACCTCAACTTTGCTCCACAAGTTACCATCATTAGGGATGTACCAGTGGAAATATTGCATAATTGTGCCGTTAATCTGTGCCATGTCTGGTTCTGTCTGTGAATATCGCCTTTGATGAAAGATACAGTCGAGCTTGCTGGCAATTCGGAATTTTGGCGGCGATTTCCAGCCGAAAATAAAGAATACTCAGCCTGGAATGGCGCTAAGTTTAGTTATTTGTTGAGGCAAGCTGTTCTTGAGCGGAGGAAGTAGGGGGTGCTGGGGGAGACAAAGAAAGAAGTATATTTAAGGAGTCGTGGTAGTAAGAGTTACTAAAATTACCATTTTCTCCCCCAGCTTCCCCAGCCTCCCCAGATCCCCCTGCTTTTCTTAGTGCCATTCTACTCAGCCTGCAAGTACGTGATCGCCAGTGCAGCAATGCGATCGCACTTTGGAAATTTTCATAAGCATGTGTTTTAACCTGAACTGGGGTAATGTTAAGCCTCCCCCATGACGAGACCCTCAATGGTATGCGCTTGTACGATAGGTTCTAGTTCGTCAACGATTCGGCAGGCGAAGTGCTTTCGGTGCTGTGCAGGGATAGTCTCGTAGTAAGCATGAGTAAACTGGAGATCGTGCCGCTGGGCGTTCTTAGCATCTGGAGCATCGACGCCGAGTACTAGCACCGGGCGCGATTTTTGGGATTGGTTAGCAGTACCCCGATGAATCGTCAATGCTGACCGCACAGATATATCTCCACGCTTGGGCATTTTCCTCACAGCGCGCTCCTGGTATCGGCAGTAGAGAGATTTAGGCGGAAACATTTCGTGTTGGAAGCCGATTGGCCGATCCCACTGGGTGCCGGATGCTATCTCGAAAGGCCCCATATCCTCTTCAACGTCCACGGTTGTCAAATTGAAGGCGAGCGAGTTTAGCCTCCGTCCCGTTAAGGTGACATCAGGTGCGGGAAAGTCACGATGCCAGGGCTGATTCATGGAACCAGGAAGAGGCACGTCAAACCCAATCTCAACGATTTTGTAGTTCTCACCAAGAACAGCTTTTGAGACTGCCACTACCCAAGGATGTGTTACGAGATCGAGAAACCCCCTGATTCTTTCCGGGTGAATCTCTACGTAATATCGCTTAGGCCCACGCCCCACCGCTCCACCAGCACGCGTGAGCGATTCACACAAGAGAACCTCAATATCCTCACCCAGGCGATCTGCCCACGTCGGCTCGAACGCACCTTTCAACCCAATTATCCCGTCGCCGTAGAGTCCGCCCATTATAGCGGCAGTATCATACTGCTCATCGAGCGCGGTTGGGGGGATCTCTTCTGCTTTCTGGGCTTGGGTGGTATTCATGTAGTCAAAGGCAACTTCGTTTGCGGCAGTATTCATCCCCATCTTCTTCTTTTAGCGTTTTACAAAAGGTGATAACAGAGGTCATCGTAGGCGGGATGATAGCAACATAGCCCTGCTACCTGACCACAATCATCCCAAGAACTAATCATAAATTGGGGTAGAGGGCGCGCAATTTGGTTATAAATGTCTAAATAAAAGGGTTTTAGGCGATGATCTCCAAAAGATGCTCTAGTTTTTAACCCAAAGATTGTAAATAAAGTTAATAAATACTTCACCGCAAATACAGGCGGCAAGCGTAGCCATGCTGTCAGGCTTATCGCTCTATGTTAATTCAAGACCCAGCGATTAGAGAACGTGTCAAAAAAATTACTCAGGAGCTAAGTGGTGGATATGAACCAGAAATTAGATGAAAAACAAGCATGGTTTCAAAGTGAAAATATATCACATCGCTTAGGACATATAGCTTCTAATTTAGCTAGGCTGAGAACATTTTGTAACACTGCTTACCCTGAAGCAGTTGAAAGTGTGGCAGATGAAACTATATGTTTTATCAAATGGACAGCAGCATAAATTGAACCGGAATATGCTGAAGAATTGGTTAACATTCAAGTTCAACTAGCAGGATAGAAATTGAAGTTGAATAGTCTTTAGTCTGATGAGAGCGAACGCACAAATATGTCCGAGCAAGCTAGTGCTTGGTCAGAACGAGTATTAGATATGTCAGGTTTGCTGTCCGAATCCGTCTAAAATTTTATTTAAAGACTGTTGCCTCCACCTGCATGAATACTCAAACAAGCTCTAATTCATATTTCTATTCAGCAACGCCTTTTCAGGCTGAGGTTGATGCCAAAGGTAAGAAGTTAGGATTTTGGAATCAATCTAAGCCAGTCATGCCGAGCGGATTTTAGGCGAGGTAAGAAAAATACTCAGCCTGCCAACACGCGTAAGCAAGCGTAACAATGTGATCGGGCTTACCCAGATTTTTGCATTCCGCCCAATTCGGCAGATTTGGATTGCTCTGATATTCCCTACCGCAGATTTAGAGTTATTCCACCAGACCCTCATAGATTGGATGGGGATGGAGATGGAATTGGTTGCGAACGGTAGTTATGCCAAAATGTGGATTCTGGTGATGGGTTGCTGATTCAGTCAGCGGGGAGTAAAAAGGGTCAGCTACCGCAGTAATTATGCTACTTGTGGGTTAATCTCTTCCTCATCCTCTGGGATAAATAGGAGTAAAAAGGGTCAGCTACCGCAGTAATTATGCTACTGATGAGCGTTTGGAAATGTCATGTAATCAAAATGCCAGCGACTTTATCCCTATTCATAGCCATACGTGCCAGAAATTCATCTTTGCCATCTACAAAACTCAGCTTCCACAGGTAGGTCTGATATTGTTGTTTAAGATGACCCAAGTAAGTAATTGTATAACCAACAGACATGCGTGGAGCTAGCTGGGAGCTAACTGAGTTAAACATATCTAAGGTAATACCTGCTTTGTAATCTGAATCACCAACTGTAAGAAAAAGTTCGTAATTTCCTACAGCAATGGCATCCAAGATAGTCTGCAAACAATTAATAACGTTTTTAGGAGGATTTGTCGGATTCATAATTATGCTCCTATATTTGGATTTTATTCTCAGTCAATAGTCCAAAGCACGATGAGAGGATGTTTTAAAAGTCCTGTCGTTGGTAGCAAAACGTTTTAGATCCCCCTAAATCCCCCTTTAAAAAGGGGGACTTTGATTGTATTTCCCCCCTTAAAAAGGGGGGTAGGGGGGATCAATAAGTGTCTAAAATCACAGCTAAAAACTTTTCAAACAACCTCTGAAAATACTACCAATTGATACGTTTACAATTTTGACACCTGACCATTTTTTGAATTCAAAAAATGGTCAAAGTACCTTGGAATATAGGTTTGAGGCTATTTTATCGGTGATTTTTGCCTAAGTCTCGCTACACGGAAAAATCAACAACTTTTAATCCTCTCTCTTCATATCCCTACTTCTTGCCCGTCTACTCACACTGTCCTAAATTTGTTCCTGAGTTAGCTAAGAGCATAGTTCCCAACAGCGACAGGAGTGCCACTCTTGAACTAACCCAAGGAGTACACGCAAAGCTGATTGTGGTCGCTGACGCATACTCAGAACGACGCGTACAGTATCAATAACTCCTAGTTGATAGTCATACCAACAAGCTTCCCAAGGGTAGTTCGTGACCCCAGCCATCTGAAGAGCCGTATGGTAGCGGCGCAGCAAGGCATAACGCTGCGGCTGTAGTGCCGAACAAACGGAGCGCGTCAGCAACGCGGCTAAATCTACCCCGCCCCACCACCAGCGATAGACCTGCCAATCGATCAGGTACACCTCATGTTGGTCGAACCGAGGCAAGAGAAAGTTTTCGGGATGGTTATCGGGGTGGCATAAGGTGAGGCCGTTTTTTTGTTGCAGGCGAGTTTGAAATAACTTGGGTGCATGACGAATATACGCCTCCAAGATTAGTCTTTGTTCGGTATTCAACGTGTCACCCAGCGAATCTACCAATTCTTGATAACGCGCTTGTGCCTGTACGAACATTGATGCCAGCGTCATTTGGGATGACTCACCGATATATTCTTCTATATCGGTGCGTTCCCATGCCCAGGCGTGAAGCTGTGCAAGTGTGGCGCTCATCGATTCCAGAACTGGCAACGATGAGATCTGGTCATGCCAGACCATATGCGTGGTTGAGACATCACCAAGCAGCAGTGCCGGAGTTTGGGCAATGGTCACATCGACACAATACCAGGGAAGGAGTAGATTTTTTGGCAGTAACGGGGCGATAGTATTGTAAAAATGCGCTTCTCGCTGTGCTGTCTCAAGCATTGCCGGACGAGGGATTTTCAGGAAAAAGTTGGATGGGGCTGTGCTAACTGTATCAGGAGAATAGGCAACGCTGAACTGTACTAACTGTGAGGGTGGTGTGTGCATCATTTGAACGATCTGGAGTGACTCAACATATCCACGCCGTAAGTATCCTCGGCTTCTCAGTACATCGTTGAGCCACATGGGAGTCAAATAGTCCGTGAGGGTATCCATTCAATTACTCCTTTCATGCATAAAAATCACGAAATTGAGATGGAAATCAAGGTCGCTGCGGACGGACTCTTATTATAGGCTGAACTTCCACAGTAGCTTCATGTTGCTGGTGCTGGTTCTTGTTTGAATTTGCTGTTAATCATCAAGTTTTTTCCTTCAATAAGGTCTTTATTTATGGATAAATGTTAACAAGCTATTTAGGATTGCTATAGACAAATACTTGTTACTAAACATCTTATGAATAACGGTTAAATTCAGGAATTAAATGACCGAAGACAATTGAGGTTTTACTCTATCAATTTTTTCTCAGCTTGAAGCCAATGATCTAAAGCCTGTCCATCTGGATAGCCCATTAACTGCCAAATACGGTAAGCTTTCATCCGAATTTTGTTTTCATCTGGGCGGTTACTAATAAAATATCCACAGTAATTATCACTAAAACTATACGGTGCTTCTACAAAAAAATCTTGACGACCCAGAATCTGGGCCGTAAAACGGTAGCAATTTTGCTGTATCGGGCAGTTGTGTCCAGGACACATAGTAATATCTTCGGGCATAAATTTTTTCTATCGAAAAGACCTCATTCAGCATTGATATAGAAGCGTTATTATCCAAGTTAAACTATATCCTTTACCTCTACTTAAAGGGTTTCACAGATCCCAGTTTTCCTTGTTAAACGGACTACGCCACTTCAAAATCAGACTCAACTCCAACTCCTGCCGTGAGCGTCGGTCAACCGGAGCATCCTACCAAAACGCTGCGTTTACTGCTGTATTCATCCCGTACCGATGATGCAGGTCTTGGTAGCTAGCAATGTAATCCTTGTAATCATCAATACCTTTCCACCGCTTGTTACTTTTGCAAGTTTCCCCCACATACAAAATCAGTCCAGCAGCCGAATCAATAATGAAATACAAACACGCCTCACCAGGACTATCATCTGGTACTCGATAGAATGACATTGGTACAAGCTGTAGCGTCACTGGGTCAATTGTCTCTGGATCGCAGTGGTTGGGGGTGAGGTCGAATAACGCAGTCTACTGTGGTGGTTTACTTTGCCTTACTTGTTGCTGATAGCTAAGAATTTGGGATTTCCACTCTAGCAAGGCATCAGCACTCATCACCAGCATTTCTGCCTTGATGTTGTGGGTGTTCGCAATTGTATTGTTTGTAAACAGGTTGAGTTGCTGGTGTGACAATGGTGTTATACGATGTCCGGGCAATCAACCATAATAAAGCATTCGCGCAGAAAAACTACCACAGTGTCGCCTTTAACGTTGGCGCAGCTATTGCTCCTACTCAAACGCACTAAGCACAGATGTCAAGGTAGCAATCACGCAGGAGCAAATACACTGGCGGCTGCTTCTGATTGTTGTTAGCCGCAACAAAGCCACTTGTTGTACTTTCTCAGCAAATTTACTGAGTTTTTAATGAATTTTTAAAAAACAAAAAAATAATTTCGTAATTCTACGATGTTTATCTCTATCAATAGTTGTAATTCTAAAGGAGTAGCAGATTGATTTAAGGAGAGTGAATTTATGAATTTATCAAATCAAGCTCAATTAAATAACAGCTTATTAAACCAAATCCGGTATCAGCTTGAGTCTATAGAAATACATGATAATAAACTTGCCAGACTCTTGTGTAGAGTTATTCCTTCTCAGTGTCCATTTGAACGCACTGTATCAATTTTAGGACGGACGCTTTTTCACATCCCGCCCTTGTGCAAGTTAAACCCCCTTTATGAACAAATCGTTAGTCTTCGTTTTAAGTGTTTGATGTATTTAGCAGATGAATGTGGTGAGGATGTCACAAAATACTGTTAGCTAAAGTAGAGGATTGCCCTTGTTGTGAAGCCGCCTGAAAGTTTAAGGTTTTTCTGGTAGCTAATTGATATTAAATCTAATAGCAAAGAAAACAGATTTTATATAATAGCTAAAAAATAAAGATGGTTTAAATTGAATTACGATATTTTCAAATTTAAATCTATGCAGTCATTCATTGTTAAAATAAAGCTTTATGACGCATACACAGCAAGCTTCTAGCTATATCTCTGCCAAAAATACTTGCCTTTATGAAGGCTTAATATCAACAATTTGCTAATTAACTTTTGGCAAATTTAATATTAAATGATTATTGAGACTGCTGACCTATAGTAGCCTAACTCTTTTTCTTCAGCTGTTGGGAATAAGACAGGCATGAGAACGCAGAAATAATTGAATCACCCAAAATTACCATTAACTTTTTTGTCGATCCGAATGTGCCGATCGAGGACACAGTAGGGGCGATCGCCCAGTGAGCAAGATAGCCCACAAGTGCAAGAGTTAAGGCATGATTATCGCCGAACTTTAGATAAAATTGATGTCCGCAACCTCGTATTTGTCGATGAAGCCGGATTAAACTTATCAATGTCACGGTTGTTTGCCAGAGCAGTAGATGGCGAAAGAGCGATTGGTAGTATACCTGGAAGCAAGGGTGGAAACATTTCTTTGGTTGGTGCTTTAAACCTGGATGGACTCATTGCTGCAATGACTGTGCCAGGAAGTATAAATACTGAGGTATTTCTCACTTATGTCACTTAAGTCTTAGCACCTCAGTTGTGGAAAGGGGCCATTGTGGTCATGGATAACCTCAAAATTCATCACGCTGAACGTGTAAGGCTCGCAATTGAATCCGTCGGCGCAAAAGTCAAGTTCTTGCCCCCTTACTCTCCAGATTTATCTCCTATAGAACTGTGTTGGTCAAAACTAAAGCAAATTCTCCGTTCCTGTGAGGCATGTACCACCGAATCACTCGACCATGCAATGGCTCTTGCTGTCAATTACATTACCGAAGATGATTTTGTGGTGTTGTTGACAACAAAGCTCTGACTTGAAATAAAATTCTAAACATACCTCAAGAGAGATGGATGTTTGTAACAAGGAAAGCAGTATTAGAAATAGCGTAGTTTTGCAGACATTCAATGTTATTAAATTAAATATTTTATTAGCACAATAACGTAGCTATAAATTTTTGCTCAAATTACTTAGCCCAAAGATACGTTAGTTCATCCATGCCCTATTAAGAACTAATCATAGGCAAAGGCAGACAAATAGCAAGATTTTTCAGATGAATAGGAGATAAATGATGGTAGATGATTTTTTGCGAAAAGCGAAGGACTTCATTGGTAAAGCAAAAGACGAGGAACGTGAGAGAAACTTTGATGCTCACGAAGGTCGAGCCCGGCGAGTACGTCCAGCTAGTGAAGACCAGTACGATAATGAGGACGATGAGGAGTATTCTGGCAGCGCCCGCCGTTCTCGTAAAGACCAGTACGATAATGAGGACGATGAGGAGTATTCTGGCAGCACCCGCCGTTCTCGTGAAGACCGCTACGATGATGAGGACGATGAGGAGTATTCTGATAACGACCACCGTTCTCGTAAAGACCGCTACGATGATGAGGATGATGACGATGACTAATAAGCGAGTAACACGCTTGTAAAGATGAAATCTTCAAACGGCGCTTGTGTTGCGAATGGCTGAGTGGTTGTAGCAAAAAATCAACAAAAGTAGAAACAAGTGCAAACATTAATAAAATTGTTCATCACTACACCCCACTCAGCCACGCTCAACGGCGTTGTTGCATGAATAGGGAAAATTTAATTATTGGAGTTTGCGTTTAGACCGTATTCAAGACGCTGCTGTTTTACCTGTTCTTTGTGAGTGGCGTACTGTCTTGGCACAGATAGACGTAGAAATGTATCTACTGGGTAATTTAGGCTTTGCTTATCAAGCCAAGCCGAATGGCTACCAGACACACAACGGGTGAAGCGAGTTGTCAGGGGTGTCTCTAGTACCTTTTGGTTTATTCGGGAAGTAATGCAATATGCACCAGATTGTGTGATTGTATCGCCAGAAAATGTGCAAGCACTCATTCAAAATAAAATCAAAACTCTTTATCAGAACTATGGTTTAGATGTATCTTCATAAGAATTGTATGGATTTAAAACACCTTACTTTAATCAGTTCATCTTCTTACCTTATCTATCCCTCATAGGGAGTCAATGAAATTTCAACTCTTTTGGAGGCGATCGCCTAACATCTCTCCCGTTTCAATCTTTAATAGGGAATTAATGGAATTTCAGCATTAGTCCCTCGTCCTTCAGCTTGGCGATCGCTTCATAGTTTCAATCCCTAATAGGGAGTTAATGGAATTTCAACATTTTTCAAAAATTTTATGCTTACACTGCTGTATGCAATTTCTGAATTTATTTAAAATAAATATAGGTAGCTACAAGGCAGATAGCAGAAGCCAGAAGGTAAAAATCTTTGCCTGAGCAAGTTTCTCTGGTCAGGGTTTTCTATTATGCCCTTAGTTAACTAGAATCAAGCAATCAGCTTTGTATAAAAAATATGGTAAACAACATTACAATATATCAATATTTATTCTATAAAATTAATTGGTAGTTATTTGCTCAAATGCTTTAGTTGAAATAATATAAATAAAATATTTTACTTGATTCTTTAAATTGTAAAAGTTATTGCTAGACAAGATTAATGAAAAACGACACCCCAGAGCAATTAGATTCAGATAAAGAGATTGAACGGGTAATCGACGAGGTAATGTCCTCATCCTTGAGTGATGAACAGTACCGCAAAAAAATGCAACGACGTAAAGAAGTACAAGAAAAGCGGATAGCACAGGCTGTACCAGAAAAAGGATTAATTATTGTCAATACTGGTAATGGTAAAGGTAAAACGACTGCGGCGTTGGGGATGGTGTTGCGATCGCTTGGTCATGGGTATAAAGTGGCGATCGTCCAGTTTATCAAAGGAGCCTGGGAACCTTCAGAAAAAAGGGTATTCAGCAATTGGCAAGACCAGTTAGAATTTCATGCTATGGGCGAAGGGTTTACCTGGGAAACTCAAGACCGCGATCGCGATCTAGACAAAGCTAGCGCCGCTTGGCAAAAATCCTTAGACTACATCCGTAACCCAGACTTTAAGTTAGTGCTGTTGGATGAAATTAATATTGCTCTCAAAATGGGTTATTTACAAGTTGAACAAGTTTTAGCAGGTTTGGCACAAAAACCTGCTGATACTCATGTTATTCTCACAGGTAGAGGCGCACCACCTGCTTTAATCGAGCGAGCTGACTTAGTAACAGAGATGACCCTAATTAAGCATCCCTTCCGCGATCAAGGTGTCAAAGCGCAGCCAGGAATTGAGTATTAGTTATAAATTTGGAATGATGAATTATATGATTTTTTATAATTCATCAATTGATTATTTAACTAGTTTGCGGTATCCAGTTGCAGAAGATTGATTACACATCTGCAAAATGCGTCGGTCGTTTGCAGTCATCGAATTTAGCTGATGATAGTCTTGCAGTGCTACCGAGTAAGCATAACTAGTTGGCTCGTCCTCATTCACGCTAGGAATATTATTAGCTGTGGCGATCTGATTTGAGCTAGCTTCTCCCGGTGAACCATTAACTGTCATTGCCAACTCTCCTGATCGGTCAAGTGTGCCCTCAAAACAACTAAACTCGGAACTGGGCATATACAAAGCGCCTTTCACTACACCTTGCCGCTTCTCAAATACAAGATACCCTTGCCCAATTTGGTTTGGTGTTGGCGACTGACCATAAAGATAAACGCCATCTTGTTTAGGTAAATTAGTTATCGGCGCAGTTCTTGATTGTGTTGCAGATTTTTGAGAGCCAGTCACCATTGCTGTAGTCTGAGCTACTTTTTTCGAGTTCTTTGGTAAGGTTTTAGAATAGCTTGGTTCTGAAGTCGTCTGAATTTGACTTCTGTGTTCTTGAACTTCTCTTAAGCGTGACAACAAAGAAATATCCAAACTATTTTGATAATTTGTAATCTGTACCTGAGATTTCGGTAAATCTTCTATTTGGTTGCTCAGTACCGGTTTAGTTTGTTCACCTACAAGACCAAGAGCAAGAACTAACCCCATAAAGGGAATTCTCAACTGACGAGATGAACAGAACTGATAAATGTTGTTAAGCACCCGCTTTCTCCTGTGACCGAATTAACTACTCTCTCAGCAACTCACTTAAACTTAACTAAGTCTTAATTATTAAGGTTCCACCGCAGGTTTGATATATATATTGTCCATCTGTAGAAATTTTTAAAACTGAATTTGTTATTGAATTTGCAATATATAGTTTTAGATTACCTTTGGCTAGCCATTTCCTGCTTCACCCAAAAGAGTCACCTGACTGGGTGAAGCGGAATAAAAATAAAAAATTTTGAGAATTTTAAGGTATCAGATAAGCTTGAAATTTTATTAGGTAACATCTGACTTTCGATCCATAACTTTAGTAGCAATATATAAAGCTACAGTAGAAATACTCTGCATTTCGGATTATGCCTCAAGATTTTTTCTACAAAAAATGCTTGTTTTAAAGAGTGTAACCGATACGCTTTTTTGCTAGCAGTTACTTCAATTACAGCTAAAAATTATTCTCCTATGCTTTCATATCATGTCCAGCAAATTACTTGTGATATGTTAGGACTTACGCACTGAAGCCTGAAACCCTGATCCCCCCTAACCCCCCTTAAAAAAGGGGGAACGTCTAAAGCCCCCCTTTTTAAGGGGGTTGGGGGATCTGAGTGCGTAAGTTCTGTATGTCATTGCGTATGCAACGAAGTGCAATGTAGACACGAAGTGGCTTCCCGCAGGGTAGCAATCGCAAGGCTTTGGAGATTGCTACTCTTCTCCTGTCGGAGACGCTACGCGAACGAGGAGCCGCTCCGCGTCTACACTTCGTTCGCAATGACAATTCAACCGGACATGATATCGCTCTAGCAATGCCCATCCTAGATTTGTAAATATAAAAAACGCCCCCTGAATTCAGGAGGCGCATTACTAAAAGCAATTAACTTTTAGCTAGCAACATACTCTTTGACATTGCTACGACGGCGACGCAGATGAGCAAGAGCTTGATGTTCTAATTGGCGAACACGTTCTCGGCTAAGATTCAACCGTTCACCTACTTTGGCCAAAGACATTTCATTGCCATCTTCTAAACCAAAGCGTAGGGCTAACACTTCTCGCTGTTGGGGGGTGAGTTCTGCCAACAGAGTATTCAGGTCTTGGCGCAAGAATTCTTGAGTAGTGTAGTACTCTGGTGATGGGCCGTCATCTTCGAGCATTTCTTGCAGTTCGGTATCTTGGTTATCACCGACTCGTACATCTAAAGAAACTGGCTGACGTGCCATATTGAGGTACTCACGAATTTGAGCAGGTTCTAGCTCTAGTTCTTGAGCAATTTCCGCAGGAGTAGGCGATCGCCCTAACTTTTGCGCCAGTTCTCGCTGTACTTTTTTAATTTTGTTCAGCTTTTCGGTGATATGAATCGGTAAACGAATGGTACGACCTTGCTGGGCGATCGCTCGCGTAATTGCTTGGCGAATCCACCAGTAAGCGTAGGTCGAGAATTTATAACCTCGTGTGGGATCGAATTTTTCTACACCCCTCTCTAATCCTAGTGTCCCTTCCTGGATTAGATCGAGAAACTCCATGTTTCGCTTCTGGTACTTCTTCGCGATCGCCACGACCAAGCGTAGGTTCGCTTCAATCATCTTTTGCTTTGCGCGTTTACCTTGGGTTACTGTTTGTTTCACCTCGGTTTCTGAGTGGCGAACGTGATTAGCCCACTCTGATAAACTCGGTTCGCGGTGCAGCTTTTTCCCCAAGGCCTCTTTAGCGTCCAGTAGCGTCATCATTTGTTGCACCTGCTTCCCAAAAACAATTTCTTGCTCACGGGTTAGCAGTGGCACACGACCAATTTCCCGCAGATAGGTTCGCACCATATCAGCCGTGAATTTGGTGTTCAGGTTTTCGGTTTGGGTGTTAACAGTAGGCATTGGTGCGTTGTCCTCTACTCCGTAAACACAATGAATCTTTAATAATCAATAAGGAAAGGAAGTACATATATTACGGATACGAAACATAGGGCGCTACCATCAGCAATTGCCTTATATGGCTTTTGAAAGGACGGCGCATCCCTGAGATAGGTTCCCCTACCCTTCCTAAATTTTGAAATCTCTTAGAAGCACGCTGGGTTGTTTTAGAGAATTCTTTTGAGCAGTCACTGGCAGTAACTGTAAAAATATGAAGTCAGTATGAGTTCTACTTAATTTATAGTACGATAAATCGGGCGGATAGTAAAGTAGATCAGATAAATCTTCCAATTATAAAGTAAAATGGCTCGCTTGACAAAGAAAATTAAATTTCCTTTAAATTGCTGACTATATCTATAGTGACGCTAAAACCTCCTCTGGGGTTGCCAACAATTAGCGGGATAACCGTACTCATTGCTGCTGGGATTGGTGGGATGTTACGAAATTTAGAATTTGGGAATTGGGATGATGAAGATTGTAATTAAAATATTTTCTCCATTACCCCTATCTGCGGTTAGAAGCCGAGATCAGCTCTAGCTAGTTCGGCAGCTGCGAATAATTCTTCATCTGGTTTCTCTTCCCAAGTTGGATCGCCAATTTCTGTGTAGAAAGTTGCGTCATAGGGACGAGTACGCACTACGACTGGCATAGGAACAGCATGACCCAAAATCAGAGCTTGTTGCTTAGAATCTAGCTTTGCCAACACTGAGCGCAGGCTACCAGCACCGGAGACTCCAGTGAAAATTGCGTCAATGTCTTTTTCGTCGTTGAGCAAAGCAGTGATGCGAGTACCAATCTGGGACATAACTTCATTATCTATGCCCGATGGACGTTGATCAACCACTAGCAGAGTGACGAAATATTTTCGCATCTCCCGCGCGATAGTACCAAAAATCGTACTTTGGACAATGCTTGGGTCTAGAAAGCGATGCGCTTCTTCAATAGTAATGACTAGTTGGGTGGGGCGATCGCTCACATTGCCACTGTGCAAAAACCTTTCTGCTTTACTGACATAATGACTGTGAATCCTCCTGGTGATCATATTCGTCACCAACATATATGAGAGCATATCTGACTGGGAGCCAAATTCTACCACAACATGCTTGCCTGCTTCTAGCGATCGCAAAATTTGATTAATGTAATTTTGCGGACAAGCTGCTCGCATATACTTCAAATTATCCAGCCGCAGGAGTTTGCGCTGTAAAGACATAATCGAGCCTTGGTGTCCCCGCTTCTCCTCGCAGAACAGCTTGATTTCTTCGTTAGTCATGTTCAACAACTGAAGAATCCAAGCCTTACCAAACTCAGCATAGAGAATGTTAGCGTTATCTAAGGCTGCTTCCGATAGCCCTAAATCTCGGCTACATAATTTGACATCTTCAACTTCTATTTGCTCGTAACTGAGATAAAGTTCTTGTGCATCACGCACACCCCGGCGCTTTGTCGATTCTGGATCGAGGGTGTAAACTTCTACCTTACCGGGAAATAACTGTTTTAACCCTTTAACTGTACTATATTGCTTTCCTTCGCATACGGCTTGCCAGCCATACTCGGAGTGCATATCAAAAATTAAGTTTACCGCTGCGTTTTTGCGGACTATTCCGGCTAAAACTAAGCGTGTGAGAAAGGATTTCCCAGTCCCAGATTTCCCAAATACTCCATTACTTCGTTCTACAAATCGATCTAAATCAATGCAAATCGGCACATCCATATCCAAGGGTTTGCCGATGGAAAAGTTTTTTCTTTGAGTATCATCTTCCCAACCAAAGACTCTGCGAAAATCTTCTTCACTCGCTTCGTAAACTTGGCTAAAGTGGCTAGGAATAGTTTTAACAGGCAGCAATTCCATCGAGGTACTGGTTTGTGGCTGAAAGGATGCCAAACCTGTCATTGCTGGGATAAAAGGATTGAGAGATTTACCGTTAGTTGGCGAAAAAGATTCTTCCGATTCCGGGGTAAACATCAACATCGGCGCTAGATTAATCGTGCCGTATGTACTACTCCCGGCTAAAATTTCTCGCAAAAATGTATCTTCCCAATTGGGAGGATCGGCAATAATTCGTGCATTAGCTGATCCTAGCGCCACATCTGTCAGCATACAGAAAAAGCGCGATCGCATCCCTTGCACAACTAGAAACTTACCCACCCGCATATCTTCAACAGAAATATCAGGGTGTAATCTTACTTCTAACCCCCCAGTGAGAGAGCCTTGTATTACTGAACCTAATGGCTGTCCCGAATTCATTTGATTAATTACATGATTGTTGGGCTGAACTGATGTTGAATTCTAGTTGTAGAGTACAATGCTGCTTGCGACGAAATTCTAGCACAAATTAGTAATTTGTCAGTTGTTAATTGTTAGTTATCAGTTATTTTGTTACTTATCACTAATGGCTGACAACAGACAGTAAAAGGGACTGGGTAATTAGCAGAAAATTATCGAAGCCAGCTCTTAGCCACAGACAAATTTTGGAATAATTTCCCACTCCCCAGTCCCAAAGCGGCGTACTAGAGCCACTAACGGAAGAAAGGGACTAGTTATTCAATTTGAATTGAAGTTGGTGCAGTGCCAGCAGATGGCGCTACAAATGTTAATGGTTTCCGAAATTGAGCATAGAGGCGATCGCGCCAGCTAAAGAATGGCGCATAATCTGGATTATCCGCTAAAGCTGGTACTCCTTTACCTCTTAAACTTGCTGGCAAATCTAAATAAGGGCCATCAGGGAACTTCAACAATATTGATAAACCTGCTACTGCCAAGTCAGCTAAACTCGGTTCATCTCCTAGTAAATAAGGACTATCTGCCAATAGCAGCGTTAGTGCTTCCAAGTCTTGTTTTAAATCCGCGATCGCTGACTTGATCACATCTGGACTGTAACCTACCCCAACACCCAAGACAGTTAATATATCACGGGGTACACCTTCAACCAGATTCTTTAATATGTCTGGTGTAGAAGTAGGTAATAAGGATTTACGAAAATTCTGATCTTGGCTAATAGCAGAAAACAGTGCTTTACGACCTTTGATGCCTATTGATTCATCTGCCCATTCTTCCATCATTAGGCACAAACCTCTTTTTTTGGCATCTTTGGGTATCAATGGGCGATCAGGATATTCTAAGTCTAAATACTTAGCGATTTCTGTAGAATCAACAATATATCTACTGCCATCCTTCAACACTGGCACTTGCTTTTGACCTGTCAGCCGAAACAAATCTACTTGTCCAATTCCGGGCGTAACCTCTATTTTGCGATAATCTAGACCTTTATAATCCAAGATTAACCGCACTTTTTCCGAGTATTGAGATAGCTCCCATTGGTATAATTCCAACATATTACATACCCTTTAACTGGTGAATCGAGCGATTTTATAATTGTATCTTCTGTTTCAGTAATTATTCTGGCACTCTATCAATTCATTACTAACTTAATTGCTAATAAAATTGTATTTTTAGCGACTTTTTAGCATAATCGCTGGCTTTTCAAAAATAGATTTTCTGATTTATTTAAATATCAAATAAGTCAGCTATCTCAGTAGTTATGCATGGTATCTCTTAGCCATGATACCGCAACAATTTACTTTAATTTTTTAAACCTTGTTTTTACTAAATTTATAAGTATCTTTTATAACCCTATTATTGCTAAATTGTAAGTATTTATAGATTTGCAGTCAAAAACAACTGAAAATTTAGTATAAAAAATCTAAGATATTAACAATTATGTAAGTTAATTTGAAACATACATAACACTCCTATTTAATTTTTGCGAAGCTAGGTATACCTCTACCTACTTTGTTTTTTGTTCCCTGTTACTCCCTACACTAGTAAATTCTCCGAATTAAATCAGATTGCTGTAGTCACTATAAAAGCGATCGCCTCTTGCATTAGGTTGACTTTTCTATACTTTAATAGAATAGATATAAAGCTTATATAACTTACGCTAACTAAGCATAACTACCCATGACCACTTCTAAACGCCGCTACCACATTACTACCTTCGGTTGCCAAATGAATAAAGCCGACTCAGAGCGCATGGCTGGCATTTTAGAAGACATGGGCTTTGAATTTTCGGAAGACCCCAATAATGCAGATGTAATTCTCTATAATACCTGCACCATTCGAGATAATGCCGAGCAAAAGGTCTATTCTTACCTTGGTAGGCAAGCCAAGCGCAAGCACGAGCAACCAAATTTAACTCTTGTTGTGGCTGGTTGCGTCGCTCAACAAGAAGGAGAAAGCCTATTGCGACGAGTTCCCGAATTAGACTTGGTGATGGGGCCACAACACGCCAACCGCCTCAAAGATTTACTAGAATCAGTCTTTGAAGGCAACCAAGTTGTTGCTACTGAACCAGTTCACATTATGGAAGATATCACCCAGCCGCGACGAGATAGCAAAGTTACTGCATGGGTGAATGTGATTTATGGCTGTAACGAACGCTGCACCTATTGCGTGGTTCCCAATGTCCGTGGTGTGGAACAATCGCGTACACCAGAAGCTATACGCGCCGAAATGGAAGAACTAGGACAACAAGGTTACAAAGAAATTACCCTACTCGGACAAAATATTGATGCTTATGGTCGTGATTTGCCAGGAGTAACTTCAGAAGGTCGCCATTTGCATACTTTCACTGATTTACTTTATTACGTGCATGATGTGCCGGGAATTGAAAGACTACGTTTTGCTACCAGCCACCCCCGTTATTTTACTGAACGTCTAATTAAAGCCTGTGCCGAGTTACCGAAGGTGTGCGAACACTTTCATATTCCCTTTCAATCTGGGGATAACGAAGTTCTAAAAGCAATGGCACGGGGTTATACCCACGAGAAATATCGCCGGATCATCGACACAATTCGGCGTTATATGCCAGATGCATCGATTAGTGCTGATGCAATTGTCGGCTTCCCTGGTGAAACAGAAGAACAATTTGAAAATACCTTGAAACTGGTAGATGATATCGGCTTTGACCAGTTGAACACCGCCGCATATTCACCCCGTCCAGGGACACCCGCAGCTTGGTGGACAAATCAGTTAAGTGAAGAAGTAAAAAACGATCGCCTGCAACGATTAAATCATTTAGTAAACGTGAAAGCAGCCGAGCGTTCGCAACGTTACTTTGGCCGCATCGAAGAAGTGTTGGTAGAAGACCAAAACCCCAAAGATAAAACCCAAGTCATGGGACGCACACGCGGTAATCGCCTCGCCTTCTTCACTGGCGACATCAACGAACTCAAAGGGCAATTGGTGAAGGTAAAAATTACCGAAGTCCGCGCTTTTAGTTTGACTGGCGAACCAATAGAAGTGCGGCAAGCCATGCCAGTCTAGTACAAAGATAGCTATTCCTGCTGAAGCGATCGCTTCAGCAATTTTATTTGCGATGCGGAATCTTATACCATTTCACTTTAATTCAATGATACAAATACGTGGGGTTTGGGTTTAGCATTGCTAAACCCCTACGAAAAATCATCTGTATCAGGATTTTTGTGAATTAGTATTATCCCTGCGTCCCCACGTCTTTGTGTCAACTTCATTCGTCTCATGACAGTTCTGAGTACGATTCTTTTATTTTTTCCTACTTGTGTATTAATTTTAACTGGAGCTTCAATAGTCTACCTTGCCTATTCACCCAGTATCTTCAGCATTTTGGCTGTGTTGCTTTCTATTTACGGGCTGCCAGTGCTAGTTTACCGCTTACATCAATGGGTATTTCCAGTACGGGAGGGTATTAGTTATCTACGCGGTAAAGAATATAGCCCTTGGTGGGGTAGTCACCAAATCCAGGTAATTTATATTGCAATTCCGGCTTTGGAGGCCTTGTTGCGGCTGATTCCAGGTGTATTTTCCTGTTGGTTGCGATTGTGGGGTGCTAAAGTGGGGCGGGATGTGTACTGGACACCAGGATTGGAGATTGCCGATCGCGGTTTGTTAGAAATAGGCGATCGCGTCATTGTAGGGCATCGTATCGGTATATCTTCCCATATCATCAAGCCTCGGAAGCAAAACTTAATGCTGTATGTCAAGAAAGTCAAGATTGGCAACGATGTCTTTTTGGGAGCCGGATCTATTCTTGCGCCAGGTGTAGTCATTGGGGATGGTACATTCCTGGCAATGGCGACAAATCTTTCTCCTAACCAGCAGGTGAATTGATAATTAATAAACTGCGACGAGTGCGTAGACACGTATATGCTAATGCGATCTGCGCGATCGCAGCGCAATCATGCGATCGCTACGATTAAACTCCTCTAGTTCAGTTGTTATTTCCAAAACTAGGTTTCATTCACTACATCCAAAATCTGGTTATACAACAATACGGTTCAGTTAGCGCCAAAAACCTTTCAGGACTTGTGCAATAATTCTCTGAAACTCTTATTTCTTCGTGTCCTTTGCGCTCTTTGTGGTTCGTTTTTTCTTAATTTTGGGTAAGTCCTGTCCTTAACTGAACCGTATTGGGTTATACAATGCTGGAGATACTCTGAATTCTGATGTAGCAATTAAGGCATCCATTAAAGGCTTGACCGCAGCAATCAAATTCTTCCGCTTTGCCTCAACCAACATACCTAGCAACCCAGTAATTTTGATTCCTAAACGGTCAGCTTCTGCTCTCCCACGGCGCTCATCAATCAGATGACAACGCTCATAACAAGGCTACCTTACCGATCACACTTTCAGAGTAACCCAAAACCTCTGATACCAACAGATAACCTTACAGCAGTTTTCATATATTTAGACTACATTAGTAGGCGATACTCTTGTATGTAAATAGTGGCTGTACGATCGCCAAAAACTATTGCAAGAGTTTACAGAACTGGAACAGGTGAAGCTTGCTAATAATCTAGTATTTAATTTCAACTAATTTACTTTATATGATGCGTCCGATTATTCAGCTTTTTGGGCAACTTCTTGCACCAACTGCCCGCCGATTTCATCAAGCATTGGATAACCCTGAATCAACGCAGACATCTGTGCAAAAAGACATTTGCGATCGCCTGATTGCAAGTGAATATGGCAAAGCTTTAGGAATTCGTTCTATAGCAGATTGGCAGCGTGTCCCGATTGTTGATTACGATGGACTTACAACCTGGATTTTAGGACATCAAAAACGCCAGCAAATCCCCCTCACTCCCGAACCCATTTTGTTCTATGAAAAAACTTCTGGTAGTAGTGGCGCAGTAAAATGGATTCCTTATACTCAGTCTTTGCGGCGATCGTTTAATCAGATGTTTTGTGTATGGGCGCACGATTTGATTATAAATGGCCCTAAATTCTCCACAGGTAAACTTTATGCTTGTATTTCACCACAATTAAATGCAACCGATTCTCAATCTTTACAAGATGACTTAGATTATTTGGATGCTTGGCTGCGTTGGTTTTTGCGCCCTTGGTTAGTGATGCCAAATGGACTCAATCGCTTGCACGATCCACAGCTTTTTAAACATCAGCTTGCTTTGGCATTATTGGAGGCTGAGAAATTAGAAATTATTTCGATTTGGAGTCCGAGTTTTCTGCAAGTACACTTAAAGTATATTCAGGAAAATCGGCATTCATTGCAAGCAGAATTACAAGACCGAATGTCGCGTGTTCGCCTGCAACACCTGGGCGAAGATAATATTCCCTGGACGCAACTCTGGCCAAACTTGAAGCTGATTTCTTGCTGGGATAGTGCCAATGCAGCAGATCAGGCGAAACAACTACGATCGCAGTTTCCGGGAGTGTTAATTCAGGGCAAAGGACTGCTAGCAACCGAAGCCCCAATGACGATTCCGTTAATTGCGGCGCAGGGATATGTTCCGGTTCTCAATGAAGTTTTTTTCGAGTTTGAGGATGATGCGGGTTCTCTACATAAGTTACACGAACTCAACATCGGACAGACATATACTATTATATTGTCGCAGAAAGGAGGTTTGTATCGTTATCGAATAGGCGATCGCGTCCGGGTGACTCATTATTATCGCAATACTCCCTGTTTAGAGTTTTTAGGACGACATCAAGCCGTTAGCGATTTAGTTGGTGAAAAGTTGCATGAAACTTTTGTGCATAATGCTTTGAATAGCATGAACTTGCAAGGAACCTCTTTTAAAAGCTTGGTTCCGATTGCCAATCCACCTCACTATGTTTTGTTACTCGATTCAGCAAAAGAAGCGCCAGAAATTATTGCTCAACAACTAGATAACGCTTTATCAGAATCGCATCATTATTATCGTGCGCGATCGCTCGGTCAACTTGCACCACCACAGGTTTTAATTTCCAATCAAATCCCGGAAATGTTAGCCTTGCATCGCGTCCGCAATGGAAGTATTTGGGGAGGCATTAAGCATCCAATTTTGGCAACATCGCCCATTAGCACTGAACTTTTACAAGAATTAAAAACAATACGGTTTAGTTAAGGCAGGCAACATTTATAAACCCTGGAATTTGAATGTTTCTGTTAAAGGAGGTATCTAGCGTCAGCATCTGCACAGTCCACCTGCATAACACAATTCTTTCCTTGTGCTTTTGCCTGGTAGAGTCCTTGGTCAGCAGCAGCAATTAAGGTTGCGGGAGATGATTGGTTATCAGGAATAATGGCTGCCACACCAAGACTTAGCGTGATGAATTCACTAACTTCAGAATTTGGATGAGGCAGTTGTAATGCACTAACATTGGCCTGGATTTCTCTGGCAGCTGTAATAGCCCCTTCGACATCAGTATTCGGCAAAATGACTGCAAACTCTTCTCCACCATACCGAGCAACTAAATCAGCAGGGCGTTTAACTGCCTGAGAGATTGCCTTCGCAACGTGTCTGAGTGCATCATCTCCTGCCAGATGTCCATGGGTATCGTTATAAAGCTTAAAGCAATCGACATCACACAAGATTAAAGATAGTGGGGCTTGCTCTCGTGCCAACCGTTGCCACTCCGCCTTGAGTGTATCATCAAAACAGCGTCGATTTGCCACTTGTGTCAAACCATCCGAACAGGCAAGGCGTTGTAGTTCTTGGTTTGCTTTTTGTAATTGGTGGTAAAGTTCTGATTGCTGAATGGCGATCGCCGTTTGGCCTGCTAGCTGGTTAAACAAGTTAATCTCCGATTGCTGCCATTGTCTAGTGTTATGACATTGGTGAGCGATTAATAGTCCCCACAAACACTCTTGCTGCAAGATGGGTACGACAAGATTTGCCCGAATTTGCAAACTCCGAAGAAGGTCTAGATGACACGGCGCTAGTCCTTCAGTCTCGATGTCTGCGATCGCTCTAGTATTGCCTTGTTGGTAGTAAGCCGCATGGGTAGATTGAAAGCACGTGTCCATGACCTCAAATCCCAGAATGGACATACACCCTTCTGCTAAGGATTCTACAGCTACTAACCCACTCCAGTCTGGCTGAAACTGATAGATTACCACTCGGTCTACCTCAAACAGCTGTCGCACTTCGGCTGCTGTGGTTTGCAAAATCTCATCTAACTCTAACGATTGCCGGATGTGCTGCGTTACAGCAGCGACAATTTTCTCGGACTCGCTTTGGTGTTGGACGCGCTGCTCAATTTGCTGACAATATGCCGATGCTACGGTTAACTTGCTTGTATTAAAGTGAGGGGTTGTAGTGACAGGTACAGCGCTGGGTCGAGCAATTAAATAGCCTTGAGCAAAAGTTGCGCCTCGTTCTTGCAGCCAGTTCAGTTCCTCAATGTACTCGATTCCTTCAGCGACGGTCTGGATTTTTAACTTTTGAGCAATCTCTAGAAGTTTCTCGGTAATTGAAGCTTTGTACAGATCTTGATGCACATCTCTAATTAAACCCATGTCCAATTTAATAAAGTCTGGACGTAACTGATGCAGCAAGTTCAGACCAGAATAACCAGAACCAAGGTCGTCCAAGGCTACTAAAAAACCAGCATCCCGATAGTATTGAAGCACGGTCTTGAGATGGTCTAAATCTGGAGAATTATCTGATTCCACGACTTCAAAGACAACCCGCTCATGGGAGATGCCTGCTCGATCAATGGCCTCTACCGTACTGCGGAGGCAAGAAACGGGATCATAAAGCGCCGTTGGTGCAAAATTGATAAAGATTTGTCCGCTTACTTGATGGCGGCTAAATTGAGCGATCGTGCTAAGGCGAGCAAGTCGGTCGAGCTGTGGCAGAAGTCCGGCTTCGGTTGCTAACTCTAGAATTGGCCCCGGTGGAACTAGATTGCCTTGTTCATCCAGCCCCCGCAAAAGTGATTCATAACCGTAAATCTGGGATGTATCTTGAATTGAGACGATGGGTTGGAAGTGGCTGGTGAATCTTTCCGTTGCTAGCATTTCAACCAGCCAATCGGACTGACTGAACTTAATAAAGCGTTGTAATGAAGCAATATCACTAAAATCTTGGAGTTGAGGTTGGGTAGCGCCTCGAATGAAAAGAACTTGTGTCTCTTTTAACTCTCTCGGTGCAAGTAGTTGGGCTAGTTTATGGGCAATTTCTTGGGCTTGTCCGGCTCTACAGTCTAAACTCAGGCCTGGCCGCTCGTGCATTAGTTCATACTCAAGAGCAAACTGCTGTAGGTAGGAGGTGACTTTTTTCAGCGTATGTGGAACGGGGAACCAGAGAAAGAGTCTGCCTGCTTCCCCAGCCCGGCAGCGTGCAACATTGTGACAAGCACAAGTCTTGGAGATAGGAAGTTGCTGACTCATAGGTAACCACTTTGCTCAACCCGATTTACTTTAGTATTCCCACCTATCTTCCTGTAAGAAATGAGCTGCGCTTCAAGTATATAAATATTTGGTAAGTTCTATGAACTTGACACGGAGACAGGAGGACATGGAGAAAAATTTCCTGTCAATATACAACACTTAAAAAAGATTAATTCGGTTGTGGCTGTTTTTGAGAATAAAGGTTATCACAATAGATTGCCCAAGCAACTCCAAATAAACCACTCAGCGAACCTGCGATCGCAGCTATCACGCCCCATCCTAATGGCCCAGTCCAGTTGGTAATCTCTTTAAGAATTGCTGTACTTATTTTGCTGACGACATAAGCTGTCCCGGTTGCCGCAATTGTGACTAAACCCAACTCAGCCAGAATATCAACAAGTTGCTTGCTGGATAAATCCTCTTGAAAATAGATTTTCCAGATACTGGTGTACATTAAAACATCAGAGGCCGTTAACAGAACTTGTTTTGGAATTTCTCCACCAGGAGTTGGTGCTGCTGAGGCAGTGCCGCTACTAACAGTGTAAGTTGCGATCGCCAAAGCCGCTTCTAATCGTTTCTTGTCCTGATTACTCACAGTTTTTTTTGGAAACAGGTACTTTTCTATAACTATTTTAGACGGTACAATATCTCGCCGGCTTTCGGTACAAGCAAGATGTCTTCATCCTCTCGGTTAGCCCATTCTGTCGGTCGAATGGTAGTCGGGTCACGATAATTCAAGTTATGAGCAGCACACCGTTCAGGGGAAATACCAGTAGCAAGAGTGGCTCGAATCCGTGCTTGCTCCCCTTTGATGGAATCAAAAGTGCCCATACCTTTCAAGTGAGTACTATGCGCCAGTACTCCCGCAGGATAGCCTTGAAATTTATCCCACTGTTTAAGAAAGTAATCTCGCACATGATAACCAACTTGGGCTAATATCTCGCCGTGTGTATAGCTAAACTCGGTAATGTGAGGAGCATAGATAATTACCTCGCCACCATCGGCTACTACTGGCTCTAATTTGTACATTCCTTTAGCCGCCGTCCAAATGTCGTCATACATTTGGGGCATGACTGAAAGCACTTGTTTAAAAGGCTTATCTACGTATTTAATATGCACTTTGGCTGATAATTTTGCAGCTGCTTCCCAGGCTGATTCTGGTTTATCTATATAAAGCCCAGCTAACTGATTCGTTCCTGGTGCAACTACCATCGCCAGACATAGCTTCGGGGTAGAAATCATGCTGGCGGCTCGGTTAATCAAGCGTCGAACTGGTGTTATCCCCGGTGTACCAATGATTTCGTAACAGGTGATTAAGGCTCCCAACCAGTGTGATAAATTAATTACCTCCTGACCACTAACGCCGGGAAAAAAATATTTATTTCCACCAGAAAAACCTACAACTTCATGGGGAAAGACTGGGCCGCAAATAATTATCAAATCATATTCTGTTACGAGCTTATTAACACGCACATCAACTGACTGATGCAGCATCCCATTACTAATCTCTGCTATCTCCGCAGCCGAAATCACGCCACAAGAAATAAAGGTATCTGGTATATTCCAAAGGTGGTTAAAAATTTGAACTTTTTTAAAAGTTGTCTCTCGCTCCTCCGGCGTTACCCCCACTAAGCGATTAATTTGTTCCTCACTCATGGGATTATGTGTACCCAGAGCGATTAAAAAATCTAGTGCAGCAACTCTGTTACCCAACTCTTGATGAAGTAATCGAAACATTTGGGGGATTGGAGCAGTGCGGGTTCCATCTGGAATTAACACGAGGATGCGTTGGCCATTGAACTGAGAATCTGCCAAAGCTTGATGAACCAGTTCGGAAACTTGCTGATCCGAAAGTGTCCCGTTAGTTACGGCTAGTGAATACATTTTTACACTCCGCTGTAGATACTAAACCCACCGTCTACAGGTACAACTACCCCGTTGACGAAACTAGAACCAGGACTGCATAACCAAATTAAGGTGCTGAGTAATTCCTCCGGTTCACCGAAACGTCCGGCGGGGGTATGATCAATAATTTTTTGCCCGCGATCGCTTAAACTTCCATCTGGATTTAGAAGTAAATCTCGATTTTGCTCCCCAATAAAAAAACCTGGGGCGATCGCATTTACTCGCAGCCCAGATCCATACTTTTGGGCGAGTTCTACGGCTAGCCAACGAGTAAAGTTATCTATCGCCGCTTTCGCAGCTGAGTAGCCAATCACTCGACTAATCACACGAATAGCAGACATCGAAGAAATGTTGATAATGCAACCATGAGGCTGATTTCTTTCCACCATTGCTTGACCAAAAACCTGACTGGGTAGTAAACTCCCAACTAGATTTAGGCTAACCACTTGCTCAAAAGCTGCGTGTGGCATATCAAAAAAAGTTGCATCAGGAGTAATTGTGGCAGCAGGAATATTGCCACCAGCGGCGTTTATTAATATGTCTATCTGGCCCCAATGCTTTAAAACACTGTCTTTGGCTATTTCTAATTGAGAGCGATCGCCAACATCTGCCAATACCGCCATACTTTCTCCACCGTTGGCGGTAATATCAGCCACTACCGCGATCGCCCGTGCTTCATTACGACCGAGAACGGCTACTCTCGCTCCAGCAAGAGCCAAACCCCGTGCCATAGCCCCACCAAGCACACCAGAACCGCCTGTAACTACTGCTACTTGGTCTTTGAGGCTAAAAAGTTTATGCAAAATCAAATCTGGTTTATTTAATAAGTCTGGCATGTATGATTCCTCTGGGACTTATGCAAAAACTCTCTTAAACTCTTTCTTCGCGTTCTTTGCGTTCTTTGTGGTTCGTTTTTCTTTTTCTCGCGCAAAGGCACTAAGACGCAAAGAAGAACGCAAGAGCAAGATTAATCTAATTTGTAAGCAACTTTGGCGAGGTTGTAAGCTAAAGCCTGAGCCATTTCGTAGCCTTCTTCTTCCTCGACTAACCCACGTACTACCAATCCAGCTAACCAGTTGCAAGCTACACGCCGCCAAACACTGTGGCGGGCGGGAATGGAAACGAAAGCGCGTGTATCATCGTTAAAGCCAGCGGTGTTGTAAAGTCCAGCAGTTTCCATTACCTGATTGAAGTAGCGCTCCATACCATTCACACTGTCATGGAACCACCAAGGCGGCCCAAGCAACACAGCGGGATAATGACCAGCTAGTGGCGCTAGTTCTCGGCTGTAAGTGCTTTCATCCAATCCAAATAGAATTAAATGGAAGTGTTTATTATTACCATAGGCTGATAACAACGGACGCAGATTTTGAGTCCACTCTATTTGCAAGGGAATATCTGCACCTTTATCAGACCCAAACCGCTCAAAGACTGCGGGGTTATGGTTGCGTGTGATACCGCAATGCATTTGCATTACCAAGCCATCTTCCACACTCATTCGAGCCATCTCCATAAACATATGGCCAGTAAAACGCTCTGCATCACCTAGATTGAGCTTTCCAGCTAATGCTCTAGCAAAGATAGCTTCTGCTTCCTGATCGGAAAGGCGTATGGTATAAGGTGTAGCTGCACTGTGGTCGGTAGCTGTCGCACCCATTTTTTTAAAGAAAGTTCGACGTTCTTCTAAAACTTGTACAAAAGTGGCGTAAGTGCTAATTTCCCGCCCGACAGTGCTTTCCAACTTAGCAAGATTTTCGCGCCAGCCTGGAGTGTCTAGGTTAACTACTGCATCTGGACGAAAAGTAGGTCTAATCTGAGTCCAACCTTCCTGGTGTAAGGATTGGTGGTATTCAAGGGTATCACTAGCCGCATCAGTAGTACAAAGCACTTCAATGTGAAAACGTTTGAACAGCGCACGCGGTGAGAACTCAGGCAAGGTCAACTGTCTTTCCAGGTAATCATAAATATGTCCAGCATTGCCAGAAGTTAAAGGCTCATCCACTCCAAAGACGTTAGTTAATTCGTCTTTCAGCCACAACCCTGACGGAGTACCCCGGAATAGGTAAAAATGGTCAGCGAAAAGCTGCCAGATTTTGCGGTGGTCGGTTTCTACGGGCAAACCATCATTGGTTGGTATGCCCAAAGCTTCCAAAGGCACGCCCTGGCTATAGAGCATACGGAAAATATAGTGATCGGGGATGATAAATAATTCTGTTGGTGAACCAAAACGGGCTGCTGGATTAGCTAACAAAGCTGGGTCTACGTGGCCGTGTGGGCAGACTAACGGTAGAGAAGATATGCTATCAAAAAATTGACGAGCTAGTTGTCGTTGAATTGGTTCTGGATCAAAACAGCGATCGCGAGATAAACTCCATGTTTTAGTTAACATATTTTTGTCCGGTTAAAGTTAGATAATGGAAGGTAGGAGGCAGAAGGTAAGTAAAGATAATAAAGTAAGTTTTATGTTGTATGCCTGATGGTTTAAAGTATCTAAACTTATTTGTCGATTTCTTTTTGCTGTCTATAAATAAGTAGAAAAGCACAACTCAGATAACGATTTTATAAAAGATGAATGAGACTAAAACATTCTTCACTTCTGTCATCTGCCGTCTGCCTTCTACTTTAATGCTGCACTACTACCCCGTTTTACCAAAAAAGGTGTTAAAACACGGTTTTCTACACTTTTTCCCTCTAATAAATCAAGTAACATTCGCATAGCACAGCCACCAATTTCTAACATTGGCTGGCTGACTGTCGTTAATGGTGGCGTAACGTAACGGCCCAGAGCAATACCATCAAATCCGACTATACTTAAATCTTGCGGTACTGAAATATCTAGTTCTTGGCAGGTCAAGAGAGCGCCAATTGCTACCATATCGTTATAACAAAAGATGCCCGTTAACCCAGTAGTGGCTAGTTTAGATAGCATCTTTCGCCCGGTATCAACATCGCTGGTTCTTGTATAGTCTTCATCACTAATTGCAACCCAATCAGTCTTTTGTGGTAGACCAGCTTCACTCAGAGCCATTTGATATCCTTCTAAGCGCAGCTGGTTTGACTTGCTGCGATCGCCTACACCTATGTAACCAATAGAGGTGTGCCCCAAACTTATTAGATGCTCGACAGCCAATCGCGCACCTAAAAAGTCATCTATTGTTACTGAGTGAAACATTTCGGGTTGCTCTTCAGTTTGGCTATTAATCAAAACTGTTGGCACAGCAATTTGCCCTACTTGCGCTCTGTCGTGTTTACTAATTCGTGAGTCGGTTACTAAGATACCGTCTACTCTCCGACGGTGAAAATTATCAATAGCTGCGATTTCCTCCTCAAAATCTCGGTGTGAAGCAGTTAACAAAACACTCAAACCAGCCGATCTCGCTACCTGTTCGATTCCCTCTACTACCTCAGCGTAAAAAGGATCTGCGATTGAAGTTACTACTACCCCAATGGTGTTGGTACGTTGAGTTTGCAAACTTTGAGCAATAGCATTAGGGACATAGTTCATCTCCCGCGCTATTTTTTTTATTTCCTCTCGCACTTGGGGGCTAATTAGAGGGCTATCTCGCAAAGCACGTGATACCGTGGTATGAGAAACGCCTGCTTTTCGAGCAATATCTTCAATTGAGATTTTTCGTTTGCTCATTTATTATCTTAGTTCAGTTTATGCACACGTGTGCATTACAATATTAATTATTAGGAAAATTTAGTCACTTGTCAAATGATTATTTTGGTAATGGGTGTTTCTGGCTCTGGCAAAACCACTGTAGGAAAACTACTTGCAGACTCTTTAGGCTGGACATTTAGCGACGCCGACGCTTTTCACTCGCCAGAGAATGTTGAGAAAATGCGCTGTGGTATCCCCTTGAGTGAAACTGACAGGATACCTTGGTTGCAAGATTTGCAAACAGCGATTAAATACTGGCTACAAGAAAATAAAAATGTTGTGCTGGCGTGTTCAGCATTAAAAGATAGCTATCGCCAATTTCTTGTATTAGATAGCGATCGCATCAAGCTAGTTTACCTCAAGGGGCCTTATCAGTTGATTCAAAAGCGATTACAAGAGCGTCAGAATCACTACATGAGTGACAAACTCCTTGACAGCCAGTTGAATACGCTTGAAGAGCCGTTAGACACTATATATATAGATATTGCAGAGCCACCCCAGGTAATTGTCCAAAACATTAGAACGGCTTTGGGAATTTAGCTTCAACAATAAGATTAATCACAAATATACGAAAACCCTATATTTTGGCAAGTAAATGACAACAAATATCGATCTAAAGAAAATATAAAAGCGATCGCATAACTGCGATCATGGAGGAAACTAGTGTTTCTCAGATTAGCGCAACAACATCGGCAATTCGTCCAAGACTTGGTAATAAACCTGCAAGCCTTGGCAATTATACTTGAACAGTGTGGATATCCTGCTTCTTGTTATACATGCGGTGATCAAATGAAAAGTGGTTCATTTATGGTTAGCCTAAGTGAAAATCACTTGATTCGGTTTTTAGTATCTGACTACGGCATTACTTGGACGGAAATGAAGGATGACCGCGAATTAATGAAATTGGAGGGTGCAGAAGCGATAAATCAATTACAGGAGTTGGCTAATATCGTTAAGTATCGTACTACAGGTTATCCAATTCACAAAGTAAATAATCTTTATTCTTAGCTGATGCATAAGTGCATAAAAGATAGTATGAAAATACTATTCAACAAATCAATATTAAAAAAATCAGCTGAAATCAACTAGCAATCTAGCTATAGAAAGGTGGGCTTTTGGGGACGAACAAGCTCAATCTTGATGTAGAAGCGACGGCTTCAGCACAAGCTAAAACAACTGGATATTTGCATATAGGGAATCTGATAGGAACCAAGTTTACGTAGAGGAATTACAGCTTAGTTGGGCCGGAATCGGTAAAAGCGACTGAGAGCGGTTTGTCATGTGTGCAGTGGTATAGAAATCCGGTTTTGTGTCAGCAAATGAAGGAATTGATGAAGCGTAGCGATATGCTTGCACTACGCGATACTGCACTGTGGTTCAGCTAATTATCACATCTGGTGCGATCGCCTTTTTTATTCTGAATTTATTTGTCAAGTACGCGCTATACCAAATTAGATGAGCTGATGCTGATCCTTATGCAAATTGATTTCTATACTTTGGCGTATTGACACAAATTACTAGCTTTTAACTTGCTACGAATGAACGGAAACGGTAAAATTTTCCTTATTTCCTGGGGAAATGGCCTAATAAATGCCCAAGGGGGGCATTGTATTTTGTGGCAGAGAACGGCAAAGTTTTAGTTAGTAACTTGGTCTTGAAATTAACGAGCGCAGATACTTGGGATGAATTTGTAAGGATTAAAACTTACACTATTGCTGCTGACGAATTCCACCTTTATTAACAAGTCATCTCCTGCGTTGCAATGCTTGACCAAAATTAATTTTGGTGCAGAAAAAACTGCATTGAAAGTGACATGAAAACAACACATTAGTGAGAAGCAAAATGATTATAAGACGGTTAACAGAGTTGCTTTTGGCTCTTACCATTTTCCCCATAATTGTTCAGCCTGCTTTAGCTCACTCTATGTACTTTGGTAATCGGGGCAACGATATCCCATTATTGTTCGGTCATCCAGAGGAAGGTGAAGAGGCAGTAATTCCGTATGCTCCAACAACTGTCAAGGAACTCACAGCCTACGATATAACTGGAGCTTCTATCCCTATCGAAATCAAAAATCTCTCAGGTGGTATATCTGTTATTCCTAACAAAGACGTTGCAGCACTAACCGCTTTTGCAGACCGAGGCTACTACGTTGTCACCCCGGATAATAAGTATCTCAACTTCTCTAAAAAAGAGGCAACAACGGAATATACTCAAGCCTTTCGTTCTCTTAATTACCCCAAGAGTCTTTATAAGTGGTCTGATGCTATAGCCCAGCCATTAGGTCTTCAACTTGAAATTGTACCTTTACAGAACCCCTTTGAAGTTAAATCAGGAGAAGAGCTTGATGTTCAGGTTTTATTTGGGGGAGTGCCACTACAAGAGGTTTTAGTCGAATATTTGGGACAAACAATAGAAGATGGGGATCAAGATACGATATTTTCCATCCCATGGACACAGTCAGGATTGAAAACAATTGAAGCAAGCTACAGCATACCCTTAAAGAACAATCCTTATACTGATGAGCTTTCTTACTCCACCTCTTTGAGCGTACAAGAAGCTGTTCCTGAGCCGGAAAGTGGCATTGTTCTGGGCGCGATCGCTTTTTTAGCAGTTCTTTATAAAAGTAAGTTAAACACAACAAGACAAGAGGTTTTGATGAGAAAGTAATTAGCACAAATCTAAATCAGAGTTTGAGGTTTTGTGGTTCGATGCGACCAGAGCCTTAAACTCATGAAATAGAAGTTTGCGTTAGCCCAAGATATTTAGGCGTTGCAGAACAGTGGGATGAATTGGGGGTAGCTGGGGGAGAAGTTTTCTGGTGTTGCTAAATCATCCCGCAAATAAGCAACGCCGCCCAAGATATTTAGTATACATAGTTACCCAACAGCAATGTTTAAAGCGCCTGGCTTGACTGGTTTTGGTATATGCGTTTGGGGTCAGGAGTCATTAGCGGTAGCCGGACTGTAAAGGTTGCTCCCTGCTCAACACCTTGGCTTTGGGCTTGAATAGTGCCACCATGTAGTTCTACTAAGTTACGAACAATCGCCAGCCCCAGCCCCAATCCGCCAAATGTTCTAGTCGTTGTGCTGTTCTCCTGACGGAAGTATTCAAATATATGTGGTAAAAATTCTGGGCTAATACCAATGCCAGTGTCACTGACTATGATTTGAGCATAAGCAGGATGTTGTTCTTGCAAATTCTCAGTTTCTATAACCTTTGATAATCGAACTAGTACCTTTCCACCAACGGTCGTAAATTTAATAGCATTGAACAAAACATTCCAAACAATTTGCTGCAAGCGGGTTGCGTCTCCTAATACTAGCCCTACATCCGGGTCAATATCGGTAATTAGTTGAATTGATTTAACTTCAGCAGCTAAACGCACTGTTTCTATGACTGTCTGGACTGTTGATTTCAAATTCACAGAAGAAATATTTAAGCTAATTTTGCCTCGGAGAATGCTGGAAACATCCAGTAAATCTTCAATCAACTGCATCAGTGCCTTGGCATTGCGCTCAATGATTTTCACACCTTCAGCAGTGCTTTGTTGATTTAACTTTCCTCTTTGAAGTAGTTCAGCCCAACCGATAATTGGGTTAAGTGGGTTGCGAAGCTCGTGAGAGATGATGCCAAGAAACTCATCTTTGATGCGGTTGGCTTGTTCTGCTTGGACTCGTGCTGCTTGCTCACGAACTAGAATTGCTTCTCGTTCTTGTTCCCAGCGTTTGCGATCGCTAATATCTAATACAAAAGCAACGCCTTGATTATTAAATCCTGGCAGAAAAGTACAGCCAATTAAAATTGGAATTCGGCTACCATCTTGGCGAATAAATTCTTTCTCATAGGGAGCGCAGCTTCCAAGTGTTTGCAGGGCTGCCAATTGATTAATATCTAATTCTTGGTATTCAGGCGGTGTAATTTCACAGCAGTATAGCTGTCCCGATTGCATCTGCGCCCGGCTATAGCCTAGCATCTGGACAAATGTATCGTTGGCATCGGTGATTTGACCTTCAACATTCCAAAAAAAAATGCCAATTAGGTCAGACTCTACTACTCCTCGAAATCGCGCTTCATTTTGACGTAGCTTTTCCTCAGCTTGCTTGCGCTCAGTGATATCCTGGGCAAGACCCACCACTCGATAAGGATTACCAGATTGTTTTCCAATCGGAAATCCCCGGTCACGTATCCATCGTTGTTTGCCATCAGCATCGAAAATTCGATACTCCTCGTCATAACGGCCTGCTAGTGCCTGCTCTACAAATAGAGTTTTTACCCGCTGCTGATCTTCAGGATGAATTGCATCAAGCCACTCCTGAAAATTGACATATAAGCTAGAACAAGAACGTCCCCAAATGCGTTCGTAAGCAGGGCTAACGTATATGATTTGACTTTCACTTTTCCTGTGGTCTGATATCCAGAAGACCGCCTCGGTAATATTTTCTGCTAATTGACGAAATTTTTCTTCGCTTTCTCGTAGAGCCTCTTCTACCTGCTGGCGTTCGGTGATGTCTTCAGTAATCCCTAAGAGCGATTCAACAGCACCATCTACCCCCCGTTCAGGAATGAGACGTGAGAGGTAGCGCTTGCCAGCTATGCTGTACTCCACGCGTGTCATCTGTCCGGTGGCAAGCGCTTCATGACATTTGGCTTCAAATAAGTCACAGGCATCGGTGGGTAATTGCAATTCGCGTCCAGTTTTGCCTAAGAATTGTTGTGTTGAAATATTCGATTCGTCCTGTGCTTTTGGACTGATATAAATATGGCGTAGGTCGCGATCCAATCGGAAAATTATATCAGGTAAATTCTCCACTAAGGTTACAAATTCTCGTTCTGGATGTTGTAACTCTTCTAATTGCTTGTTTTCGCTGCTATCTAACACAATATCAACAAATGTCGTGACAACAGCGTAAGGTGAAGGTTCATTAGCTCTAAATAAAGGCTGGGAGTTAAGTCTGAGCCAAATTAATTCTCCACTTGGCTTATAAAATTCCATTACAACATTTAGACATGGTTTACCTGTTTGCAATGCCACCATTGCTGGGTGCATTTTACTAGGAAAGGGCGCTCGATCTGGATGAATAGTTTTTGCGGGGTTGTTGCTAGAAGTCCATTCTTGCATTTGTGAGACAGTATATCCAAGAATGGTTTCGGCGCTGGGAGTACACGCACAAATAGTACCGTCAGCGTTTGTGAGCATCATCCCCTCCAAGGCTTCTACTTTTGGCAAGTAACTCATTGTGTACATTTGGAGGTACTATTAAGATATGTTTACTTGTTCTACTTTGTAGATAATAATGACAAGTAGCAAGGATTATTAGTAACAATTTGATTCAAAATTAAAAGTACCAGTCTTGTCAAATAGTTAAATATACTTGTTAAATAATTAGCGATTGATACTGTGTTATCTCAAATTGAATTTTTTCTGATCAGCCCTAGAGAAAATTAAATAAAAATCTATTTGCTGATTTAACTTTTACCTATCTCAGCTTATTGCGCCTCTCTGGAGTGAACTGTTGATTTTTCTTAGGCTAGAACGTCAAAAATTCCTTAACTTTTCCGATATTGATAAAAAAACACTTCCTATTACACTCCAGAAATGAGTTACTAATATCCCATATTAGTCCAAAGGTATAGGATAATCTACTTTTTTAATTGCTACCTCTACCAATAGTTGTGTATTTATAGTATTGAAATAAGCTAGGAAATCCTCTTTATTCGCCGATATAGATTTGACACCAACTAATAAAATCAGCTGTTCTCGCAAAATTTTTAATTTGTGGAGAAATTGGTGGAGATTTACCCCAGCGATCGCTGTTAGGAATGCAATATGTAGTCTTTCAGTTGAAAAATTTCTCAAGCTTCGGTTTACGTCCGTAATAGTCCCTATGATGCTGAACGATTAGAGGTAAAAATCCTGTTATGTGGAAGACGCGCATAGCCTGCGATCGCTAAAAGAACTATCAACACAAGTGCCGGGATACTTTCTGCAGCTTCAGCTGACTTAAAATGTAACAATACACAACCAATCATCAAGACACCAAGTATTGATGCTCCTACTGTCGTGGTACGTGGAACGATCAAAAGTCCTGCCCCACCAATTTCAGCCACGCCAACTAACAGACGGAACCAGCTTGGTAAACCAAACTTAGTAAATTGGGCTACAAGTTGTTCAGCACCCGTAAGCTTTAAAACCCCGACGAACACAAAAAGTGCCGCCAGAAGAGTTGTAAGACTCCACAATGCAATCTTCTTAGCTGTACTCAGGTTTGTCATAAAAGCCACCTCTATTTAAAATGCAAGTTGATTCGGATTTAACGCAAAAATTTGGTTGATCTTTCGGGCTGTTTTTAATTAGCCTTGCCACGTAAGCATTTGGTGTCAAAAAAATTGTAGCAGGGTATAAATGTAGTCACCTGCGTTGTAAGATCATTTTAACCTTCTATTAACTGCAAATAAGCTGTAAAGCTTGAGAAAGATTTGACACACTCCCCGCAATTGAATTGCGGGGATTCTAGGCTCAAACAGCAATTGCAGGCAAAGCCCGACTGACATCACCTAACCCAACAGTCGATGCCCCGACTGCACAAATTACCCTAGATGCATTGTCGTCCCTGCCATTTACTGTTTGACAGGATGGACAACGCCAAACTCTTACAGACAAATCAAGACTTTCTAAAACGTGTCCACAGGCAGAACAAGTCTTGCTGCTGGGATACCACTGGTCGATGAAGACAACCAGTTTATTTTTCTTTTTAGCAACCCATTGTAGAATTTGTAGAAATTCACCAAACGCCAAGTCTGATATTTTTCTACCCCAAAGTCGCTGCATTCCCTTGAGGTTTAAAGTCTCAAAGCAGAAAACATCAAACTTATCAGTTAACTCATGGGCTAACTTCCAGAACCAATCACGTCGGCGATGAGAAATATCCTCATGCTTGCGTACTAAATTCTTCCTTGCTCGTTCCCTGTTGGATGAGCCTTTCAGTTTTTTAGAGTGTTGCCTACTAGCTTTGTTGATGGCGTTTAGGGACTGCTTGAAAAACTGGGGAGACTCAATTTTAGTACCGTCTGAGCAGGTGAGGAATGTCTTCAACCCAAAGTCAAAGCCAGCGATTCTACCCGTCTTAACTTCAACTTCTGGATTGCTGCCATCATCAACAACAATAACTATAAACAATTCACCTAACGGGGTGCGTTTGATGGTTAGAGTTTTGACTGCTCCCTCAATCTCTCTAGACTTCCAAAATTGATAAACTCGACTACCAATTTTCACTCTCTTGCCACCCAAAAACTTATAACCTGCTTGCTTTAGGGTGAAGGATTTGTATTTCTTTACCTTTTTAAATCCCGGTGGTCTAACTCCTTTTTTGTTGTGTTTAAAGAATAACTGGTAAGCTTTCTCAATGCGTTGACAGATATCTTGCACTGCTTGAGAGCCTACTAATTGCCAGAAAGAATTGCGCTTCCTTAATTTGGCAATATGAGATTGAAGTTTTGCACAATTGAGATGCCTGCTCCACATCCGATAGTATCGTTTGTGTAAAGCAATACAATGGTTATAAATCACCCCAGAAGCATTAATTGTGCGCTTGAGATGTCTATTCCTTTTGTGCTCGTAGAGCTTAAACTTCAATGTTTTCATGGAGCTAATGATATCATTAGCTATGTAGATAATCAATATTCATCTACATGAAAACTGTCTATAATCACTACAACCACGCAATCGGTTTGGCTACTGTTCATTTGGTCTGGATAGCGTGCCGAAGAAGAAAAGTCTTTGCCAATAATGAAGCCCTTAAGCTTAGATGTATTGAAATATTTCAATCTGTGGCTAATGACAATAAATGGGTGATTAAAGCGTTAGAGGTTGCGTCAGATCATGTTCATTTACTGGTTGAATATGACCCGCATCATTCAATATCTCAAGTGGTCAAAGCTTTCAAAGGTCGCTCATCAAAATATCTAAGGCAAGAGTTTCCAGAATTAATCAAACTACCTAGCTTGTGGACACACTCGTATATGTTTGACACCACAGGAAAAGTTAGTACACAGAAAGTCTTGGAGTACATCAACGACCCTGATCACGGATGAATAAATTCATCCTGTTCGCTTATATCCCCCGGCTGAAGCGCGCGGGCTTTACGCATCAAGACTCGTAAATGACTACTGACCACTGACAAAATCCTCGCCCACAAGGGTAATATTATGTTTGCCTAATTAGTTATAATTCTTGCATCTGTGCAAAAACCGCAAAATGCTTTTTCCCCCTGCGGTCTTAATGATAAGTCTTTCACCGGACACGATATAAAAGGATTTTTAATTTCAATAGGAAAATACTACACTTAATTGGGTATAACCCGCTCCAGTTATAGGCTTTAGGTTATGTGGCAAGATTCTAAAATAGAAGTATGTCGCTAAATAAGCATTCTTCTCAATGAAAATACAGTCATCGGTTCTAGTTCATCTGGGATTCGGTAAATATGTGCGCTCAGATCAGGTTACAGCAGTTGTACCAATTGAGGAAGAGCGCGGCCCAGGGCGACGAACCTTCGTTCATCTACAAGGGCAAAGCGATCCAATTGTTGCTTCGCGGGCTGAAGATACTATTGTGCGTGACTTAGTGCAGGAACCACGGGAAGTTACCCAAGCACGGCAACAGCAGGAAATTCTCCAAGATTTATTAGTAGACTTGGGAAATGTCAACTCGACTGTGCGTCGTATTAGCCGAGATGAAGGTGGTTTGGATCTTGAACGTTTGGAGCGGCGCGTCCGCCAAGTTTTAGAGAATTAATTAACATAATGGCTGTTGCCCGTGAGCCATCTGTCTTCAGTAGTGCTGAACAAAAGTAAGGAGTTAGGACTTACGCACTGAAGTCTGAAACCCTGATCCCCCCTAACCCCCCTTAAAAAAGGGGGAACGTCTAAAGCCACGCCACTGAGGGAGTCGGGGAACCCGCAAGGGCGCAGTGGCTGCCTCTTTTTAAGGGGGTTGGGGGATCTGAGTGCGTAACTTCTGGGAGTAATTTTATTTACTCTTTTCACTCACCATTCAGCACTGCTTTTGTGAAAAATCAGCAACGCCAAATAGATAAACACGGAGAATAATTATTCATGCATACAGTTGCAGATAACGAAGTTGCATCAGATAAAGTTGCGCGTCAACCGCGGTTGTGGATGCCAGAGCGTGTTGTATTCACAAAAGCAGCCTTAGAAGAGCCTTACGGTCAGCAGATACTTGAGAAGTTAAAATCGCTTAACTTACCCATTGAGGAATTGTCTGGAAACCGCTTAAATGGTTTGCGCGGTGAGAGCGATCGCGACACTTATAATATTGCTAAACGCACCCTTGCAGTCGTAACTGCACCACCCAGTTCTTTCAAACTCAGCCCTATCCCCCCTTCCGCTGACTGGCAATTTCATATTGCAGAAGGCTGTCCGGCTCACTGTCAATACTGTTACTTAGCAGGTAGTTTATCTGGGCCGCCAGTAATTCGTACCTATGCTAACTTGCCACAAATATTGCAGAACTTAGCAGCTTACGAAAAACCAGGAATAGCAACAACGTTTGAAGTTAGCTGTTATACTGACCCGTTAGGGATTGAGCATCTTACAGGTAGCCTTGCAGAATGTATCCGCTACTTTGGCACTCGTAGCGATGGACATCTGCGTGCTGTTTCTAAGTTCGATGCTGTAGACAAGCTACTCGATTTACCTCACAACGGTCACACACGCATGAGAATGAGCGTGAATGCTGCGCCTGTTTCCGGCCGTTTTGAGGGGGGTACGGCTTCCGTAGCATCTCGGCTTGCAGCTTTGCGGCGATTGGCATTACCACGCCAAGACGGTGGTGGTGGGTATCCAGTAGGTTTAGTCATTGCACCGATTATGCTGATTGATGATTGGCAGTTGCATTATGGCAGTTTACTAGACCAGATTAGCGAAGCGTTAGATTTCGATTGCGACCTGACTTTTGAATTGATATCGCACCGCTTCACGCCAGGGTCAAAAGAAGTATTGCAGACTTGGTATCCTCAATCAAAACTAGATATGGATGAAGCGAAACGCAGTGTCAAGCGCAATAAATTTGGCGGTACAAAGTATGTTTACGATGCTGACATGATGAAAATTGCCAAGCGCTTCTTTGAAACCGAAATTCAACGTCGCTTTCCCGCTGCCAAAATTTTATACTGGACTTAAGCGAAATCACACGTGAAGCTGTTCGCGTTATAATCTGACGGGCACTTTGTACACTCAGATATCTGTCAGATATCTCAACCTATTTGGCACAGTGCCCTCAATTCAATCTAACGGACGAATATTAAGTAGATTGTATACAAGCAATTATGAAACACCTTGAAGGTAAAGTGGCATTAGTCACGGGTGCTACACGGGGAATTGGTAAGGGAATTGCCATTAGTCTTGCTGAAGCAGGTGCAATTGTATACTTTACTGGGCGTAGCTGGGATAACCCTATTGCCAGCAATGGTGTGTCAGGTAGCCTGAGTGAAACCCAAGCAGCCATTGAGGAAATTGGTGGTGTATGTATTCCCGTTCAGGTAGATCATAGTAATGATGAGCAGGTGCGATCGCTGTTTGATCGCATTCAAGATGAGCAGAATGGACGCCTTGATTTACTGGTAAATAATGTTTACTCAGGAGTCCAAGCCTTAAGCGATGCTCAGGGAAAGCCTTTTTGGGATTTTGAACCCAGCCTTTGGGATAGTTGCAACAATGTTGGTTTACGTAGTCACTATGTTGCCAGTGTTTTTGCTGCCCGGATGATGAGCAAGCGTAATTCTGGATTGATTTGTACTATTTCTTCATGGGGCGGTTTGTCTTATATTTTCGGTGCAGCATACGGTGCTGGTAAATCAGCCTGCGATCGCTTGGCTGCTGATATGGCTGTTGAACTCAAGCCTTATAATATCACTTCACTTTCACTATGGCCAGGTATTGTAGGCACAGAGCATATTTCCCGGCTGACATCTCAAATGAACGACACAAATCCTACTGACCAGAAAAACTCATTACTTGCTGAACGTTACAACTGGGAAACTCCCTACCTTACAGGGCGGGTAATTACTGCGCTGGCAGCAGATCCCAATGTCATGCAACGCACCGGACGTGTGCAGATTGTTGCCGAACTAGCTCAACATTATAAGCTTGTAGATCAAAATGGCGATCGCCCTGTATCTTTACGCTCTTTGCGTTTTTTGATACCTTTGGCATTGCCTGTACTGAGAAAGTATCCATGGCTGATACCAGATATAAAAGTGCCCTGGTTGCTGTTACTGCTAACAACACTCAAATCGCCTCAAATTTGATTTAAATACATTTCAATTCATTACTTTATTACAAATCACATAATATCAAAAACCTAATATTTGTTAAGTTATAAACATCGTTTATTGTCACAATAATTTAGATGAGTTGGCTTTGATTTTTTAATAAATAAAATTCATAAAATAAAATAATTTTAGCAATCATTCTTTATCTGGAAAAGAGAAATGACCCAGCTATATAAGGCTGTTGTACTGATCACTGGTGCATCTGGTGGGTTCGGACAGGAACTAACCCGACAATTGTTAATGGCTGGTAGCCGATTAATTTTAACAGATGTGGATGAAGCTGTTTTGTGTAAGCGAGTTGCAGCAATTCAAAGCGTAATCTCAACTGGAGAGATTATTAGTTGCCTTGCTGTTGATCTTGCTACTCGTGAGGGATGTGAAACCCTTTATAGCCAGGTAAAAGCACTTAATATTCCTATTGACATACTGATTAATAATGCTGGCATTGCGGTGTTCGGTCGCATGGATGAAGTTCCTATGGAGAAATGGGAGCGCCTGATGCAAATCAACTTGTTAACCCCAATGCGGTTAAGTGCCCTATTTACTGCTGATATGATTGCCCGGCAAAAAGGTCACATCGTCAATATTTCATCGTTAGCAGGTTGGTCAGCACCAGCTGGATTAACTCATTATGCAGCTAGCAAATTCGGTTTGCGTGGCTTCAGCGAAGGACTGTTCAATGAAGTAAAAGATTATAAAGTAAAAGTTACAGCTGTTTATCCTTTTTTTAGCCGTACACCTATTCTCCAATCAGAAACTTTTGGAACTTTAGGTAAGCTGATCGAAGATGGCTTTCCAGAACGTTTAGCAACCGATCCAGTAAAAGTAATACGCGCAACTATTCAAGGAATTGTTCACGATAAACTGCACGTATTTCCCGATCCAACTGCTAAAAACGTCCATCTTTTGAAAAGATATTCTCCTCTGCTACTGGACTGGATTAGTGATGCATTTATCAGGAGGTTGAAAGTTGGTCAACGTAAGTAATTCTAGTAAAACTCAAAAGATGTTTGAGACTAGTGACAAACATCTGATTATCGGGGCTGGATTTGTCGGATTGGGTATGGCTCAAATACTTAAAGCTGCCGATATTCCCTACGATCAAGTCGATGCTAGTGACGATATCGGCGGTAATTGGTATCACGGCGTTTACGAAACTGCACATATCATTTCGTCACGCAAGATTACCCAATTTACTCATTTCCCCATGCCGGCTCATTATCCCGACTTCCCTAGCGCGCAGAATATGCGGGATTATTTGAACGCCTTTGCCGATCATTTTGATTTGCGTGAACATATCGAATTGAATCGTACAATTAGTTACGTGCGACCAGTCGAAAACAATCTCTGGGAAGTATCTTTTGCTAATGGGGAACAGCGAATTTATAAAGGAGTGTTGATTTGTAATGGTCATCACTGGTGCAAACGGTTTCCCAAATTCCAGGGAGAATTTAACGGCGAGATTATCCATTCCAAAGATTACAAACATCCTAATCAACTTGCTGGTAAACGAGTTCTGGTTATTGGTGGCGGAAACTCAGCTTGCGATGTCGCAGCAGAAGCAGCCCGTGTGGGAGCTAAATCTGTTCTGAGTATGCGTGAATCAGTGTGGTTCATTCCGAAGTCATTTGCTGGAGTTCCAACTGCCGAACTGTTGAAATGGTGGATGCCAGAATGGTTACAACGGCTTGTGGCTTATGGAATTATAGGCCTAACATTCGGCACTCATAAAAATTATGGTCTACCTAAACCCAACCATCAAGTGTTTGCAAAGCACCCGACTCTGAATAACGAAGTGCCTTATTACATCAAACATGGACGAATTACTCCCAAGCCTGCTGTGCGTCGTTTGGATGGTTGGGAAGTGGAATTTGTTGATGGTAGTCGAGAAACATTTGATTTAATCATTTGTGCTACTGGGTTTTACGTCTCGTATCCGTTTCTACCTGTAGAACTTCAACGCGTTGAAGGAGCAGCAGTTCAATGTTATGGCGGCTCATTTTTCGCCGATTACAAGGGACTGTATTTTATTGGTTGGGGACAAGCAAGAGGCGGAGTGGGATCGCTCATTTCAGCTTATAGTTCACTTTTCATCCGTTTTCTCAAACTCCAGGATGAAATCAATGTGCCTATCGGTATGGTTCTCAAAGAAATGGGGCAACAATTACCGAAAACTCATCTTGCTGATCCGCAGCAGATTTTTAGACAATTAAAGCTTGTTAATTTCTTCTTTAACCGGATTGTTAGAAAAGCCTATCAAGTTGATAGCAAATATTCCAACTTTAGTAATAGTCCACTACCTCCCTTACAGGATATTTCTAAAACTCAGCCGTTAGCAAGGTAAGCTTTTGTGCTTTTAATTTGCACAAGTCCGATACCCCGCAATACGGTTCGGATAATAAATTTATTCGTGTTCGCGTAGCGTCTCCGACTGGAGAAGGCAGGCAGGGGAGCAGGGAGCAGGGAGCAGGGGGAAGGAACAGTCGCGTTGAACCCAATACGGTTCAGATAAGAGTTGATCCTCCCTAACCCTCCTTAAAAAGGAGGGGATTAAGCCCCCCTTTTTCTAAGGGGGGTTGGGGGGATCTTTTGGAATCGAATACCACTAACTGAACCGTATTGGCGTTGAACCAGAAATTGGAATAATTTATTTTTTGGAGTTCCCTTAATTGCCAAACGTCTGTGTCAAAAAAAATACCCTGGTAGAAATACCAGGGTTTAAAAAAGTTATTATTTACCATTTCACTTGATAACAATCAAGTGAAATGGTAAAAATACTAGCTAACATTTGCCAAGAGTAACTCGCGTTGTTCTGACTTTTGGACTTTTACCTTACCGTCATCGTCAACATCAACAATGGCTGTGTCTCCATTTGTGATTTGACCGGACAGCATGGCTTCGGCAAGAGAATCTTCTAACAGGCGCATAATCGCTCGGCGTAATGGTCTAGCACCGTAGCTGGGGTTGTAGCCTTCTTGCACTACAAGTTCTTTGAAGCGATCGCTCACTTCTAGAGTGATTCCCTTTTCTGCCAAGCGGACAGAAACTTCACGTAAGAGGATGTCAGCAATTAGCTTGACTTCATCCTTGGAAAGCTGGGTGAACACAATAATCTCATCAAGACGGTTGAGGAACTCAGGACGGAAGTAAGCTTTGAGTTCTTCGTTAACCAAGTTACGGATGCGGTTGTAACTAGCGTCGGCTTGATTGTCAAAGTCGAAGCCTAAACCACCGCCACCTTTTTCAATCACCTTAGAACCAATGTTAGAAGTCAAAATAATCAAAGTGTTCTTGAAGTCCACTTTCCGACCTTTGGCATCGGTGAGGTGACCGTCATCCAAGATTTGCAGCAGCATATTGAATACATCGGGGTGTGCTTTTTCGATTTCGTCGAATAGCAACACTGTGTAAGGTTTACGCCGCACAGCTTCAGTAAGTTGTCCACCTTCGTCGTATCCTACGTAACCGGGAGGCGAACCAATGAGCTTGGAAACGGTGTGTCCTTCCATGTATTCGGACATATCCAGGCGAATCATGGCTTCTTCCGAACCGAAGAAGTAAGCAGCTAATGCTTTTGCTAATTCTGTTTTACCAACTCCGGTAGGGCCAGAGAAGATAAAGCTAGCAATTGGGCGATTGGGGTTCTTTAACCCGACTCTAGCGCGACGGATGGCACGAGATACAGCCGTAACTGCTTGCTCTTGGCCGATAAGCCGTTGATGGAGTGTGTCTTCCAGATGCAACAGTAACTCTGACTCTGATTCAGTTAGCTTGTTAACTGGTACACCAGTCCAGGAAGCAACGATTTGAGCGATGTCTTCCTCATCCACAATGGGAGTTTTCAGAGGTGCATCGCTTTGGGAATCGGGGTGCAGTTTCTTTTGCAGTTCCAATTCCTGGTCGCGCAGCTTAGTAGCGTTGTCAAAATCTTGGATTCTGACTGCTTCTTCTTTGGATTTGGTAACACCAGCGAGTTCGCGTTTGAGTTCTTTATTAGGCGAAATCTGAGAGTTCCGCAGACGAACGCGAGAACCAGCTTCATCAATCAAGTCTATTGCTTTATCTGGCAAGAAGCGATCGCTAATGTAGCGGTCTGACAATTGGGCGGCGGCTAAAACAGCAGCATCGGAAATTGTCACTTTGTGATGTTGTTCGTAAGCTCCCCGTAAGCCGTAGAGAATCTCAATAGTTTCTTCTACTGTGGGTTCGCCTACCATGATTGGTTGGAAACGACGCTCTAAGGCTGCATCGCGCTCAATGTGCTTGCGGTACTCATCTAGGGTGGTTGCACCAACGCACTGGAGTTCGCCTCTGGCCAAGGCAGGCTTGAGGATATTGGCTGCATCCAAGCCGCCTTCTGTGCCACCAGCACCTACTAAGGTGTGAATTTCGTCAATCACTAGGATGATATTACCGACAGAGCGGATTTCATCCACAATTTTCTTGATGCGTTCTTCAAAATCGCCCCGGAAGCGAGTTCCAGCTACCACTGACCCCATATCGAGGCTGACAACTTGCTTGTCTAGCAAAACTTCAGGAACATCTTGGTTGATAATACGTTGAGCTAGACCTTCAGCGATCGCTGTTTTACCAACTCCTGGTTCCCCAATCAATACTGGATTATTCTTAGTCCGACGTCCGAGAATTTGAATGGCACGTTCAATTTCCTTTTCACGACCGACTATCGGGTCAAGCTTGCCTTCTTTTGCCAGTTTAGAAAGATTTCTGCCAAACTCTTCTAGGCTAAGTGCTTGCTGCGTGCGCTTTGAACCACCGCCAGCGAAAGCGTTGGGGTTTTCACCTAAACGACGAATCACAGCAGTGCGAACGCTCTTGAGGTCAACGCCCAGGTTTTGCAACACTTTGGCGGCTACACCTTCACCAGCCTCGGTTAATCCTAAGAGTAAGTGTTCAGTATTAATGTAATTATGTCCAAGGCTATTAGCTTCTTTAAATGATTGCTCGAAGAGGCTTTTTACCTTAGGAGTAAAAGGAATTTCTGGTGGTACAAAGCCAGAACCCCTACCAATAATTTTTTCGACCTCTCGACGTCCTTCCTTGAGGGTAACGCCTAATTCGGCCAATACTTTAGCAGCAACCCCAGTTCCTTCTCCCAAAAGCCCCAGGAGAATTTGCTCTGTTCCTACAAAGTTGTGTCCCAGGCGTCGTGCTTCCTCCTGAGCTAGCATTATTACTTTAATTGCTTCGGAAGTGAAGTGTTCAAACATAGCGGGTCCTTGCTCCCTTGCTGCTTGGACTGTGGGTGAAATACAATTCACCCTTATCTAAAGTTTCTTGTATTTTCTTAAAGACAATGTATCTTTATTTAAACTTGATCAGCAGTGGTGAGAGCCGTAAGAGTTAAGGTGTGGTTGCCGTCATCTTCAATTATGGCGCGATGGGAAGATTCTTAACTCTAGACTCTGGATGAATTAACAATCTGACTAAAGGTATAAACAATGACTGAAGCATCGGGAAGTAAAGACCAACAACATCCGCTTCACAACCGCGATCGCCCCACTATTAATATTTTACTAGCTCAAGAGCCGACAGATTATAATTTAGCAGAATTGGCTAGGCTCATAATTCGTTATCAAGGTTTTCCAGGCGCGCGAGATATCCAACAAGATTTAGATAAAGTATTGCAGCGCTGGGGTTTGAGTGAAACAGAGCTATTTGAAAAAACTCGCCAGATTCACAATCAGGGAGGAATTTATAAAAGTCGCGGCAAAAAAGAAGAACAAGACTGGAATTAGTCAATCCCTTTGGGTAATTCAAAATTCAAAATTCACTCATTCAAAATTCAGACTTTTCCCTACATCCATTTTAGAGCTAGACCCCCACGGGCAATTGCCCACAACCAGGGCATGAAATTCAATACCCAATGCCCAATACCCAAAAGATTATGGGTTAGGAGCTAGTTCTTCTTTATTCTGTGATTTTTGATCCCTGAACCCTAGCTCCTCAGTTTTCCCCTCTTTATTTCCTGCATCTCGCTGGCCTTCATACTCCCGTAGTTGCTTTAATAGTTCTTCTTGCGATGCTTTGATAGTAAATGAATTGACAAGTTTTTGAGTATCTGCCTCAGCACTTTTTACACCATCTGGTGGAAATTTAATAGTTAATGCCTGTTGCTTAATAGCTTGTATGGGAACTACCTTCTCTGGTTTATTAATCGACGATTTGAGCGAGTCTAGGGTAGAAGCAACCTGCACTTGCTGCTCCATTTGTTGTGTAGAAGAGACCAAATTACTTAGACCATTTACCAACTGTCGCAAATTTTGCCGGAAAGCTGGATCGCCTGTCAATTCATCCAAATCAGAGGTAATTTTTTGCGTATTTTCAAATGTTACTCGTGCCGAATCTAAGGTTCTTTGTATTAGTACTAAGTTATTTGGATCGTTTAAAGTTTGAGTGGCATCACGTAAATTAGCTGATGCTTGTGCTGCATTTGCCGAAAGAGTTTCTAAGTTTTTAATTACTTCACCTTGGGTTAAGCGATTAAGCGTAGGTGATAAAGTGTTGACTGTAGTGAGCAGTTGGTTGCTAGTTTGAGTAATGTTATTCAAAGCACCAACCAAAGAAGAACGATTTGTTGTCAATAGGTTGTCTAGATTAGTCAACAGACGGCTTGCTTGAGTTGCGGTGAGACTAAATTGCTTTGCTGTTGAGCCAAGTTGATCTAGCGTGCGGCTTGTAGATGCACTCACTTGATTTGACGCTTGTTGTACTGAAGTAGCAGTGGCAGAAAAAGTACCTAATTGTTGTTGTGCGTTTCTGGACAAACTCTGGAGATCCCGACTCAGAACAGTAACACTAGTTGCTGCTGCTGAGGAGGTTTCTAGTAGCCTATTGACGCTGCGATAGAATTTGGGGTCATTGTATACAGTGGCTAACTCGGTTGTGCTGCGAATTAATTGATCGAGACTGATGCCAATTTGACCTTGTAACCTAGCACCATTACAAATTATGAGGTTGCGATCGCAATTTGGAGCTAGCGGTTTCGCAACGACAGTTCCAGCAGGTAGCGCGGTTTTTGGTGTGATGTCGATAATACTTTCACTGATCAGTCCGCTCTGATTCGCTTCCACTACTACATCACGGGGGATAATCAAATCAGGTTGGGCGATTTCAATTTCTACTTCAACATTATTTGGCCCTGGGCGAATTGCAGAAATGTTGCCTACTTTAACGCCACGGTAACGGACTGGTGCGCCTCTTTGCATCCCACCAGCGTTAGCAAATTCTACAATAGCTTTGTATGTATTACGACTACCAGTATATCTATTTAGCCACAAAACTATTAGCCCAAATACTCCCAGCCCTAGTAAGAGCAACAGCCCCACAGAACCTTCCCTAAATGTTCGTGAACGCATTTTTTTTCTCCACCCATCTAGCCGGCGACCTGAATCGGACCTTGCACACTCCCACTCATAAATTGTCTAATCAATGGATGGTCTGTGCTATCTATTTCACTCACTGTACCCTGCCATTGCACTCTACCTTGATATAGAAATATAAGTCTATCAGCTGTACGTCTAATGGTACTGTCCTGATGAGTAACAATAGCATAAGTACTACAGACTCCTTGCGACTGTTGCAAATGACGGATTAAATCTTCAATCACAGTTGAGGCAATTGGATCGAGTCCGGCTGTAGGTTCATCGTAAAGTAAAAGTTCTTGCCCTTGAATGGCGCTATCAGGGTTAGACATAATTGCACGGGCAAAACTTACTCGTTTTCGCATACCTCCAGACAGTTCAGATGGATAAAGATTTCCTGTTCCTGGTAACCCTACCATCTCCAAATTTTGATTGACCATTTCTCGAATGCGCGATCGCGGTATTTTAGAGTTTTGGTACAGTAAAAACCCGACATTCTCTTCTACTGTCAACGAATCAAACAATGCTGCTTGCTGAAACACCATCCCAATACCAATAGGATCGGCATGATCCTCAATCAAACCGTTTCGTCGCTTTCCTTGCACATAAATTTCTCCGGTGTCGGGGGGTAATAATCCTGCAATAATTCGTAAGATGGTGGATTTACCAGTCCCCGAAGGGCCAATAACTCCTAGTGCTTCTCCCCGATAAATTGTCAAATCTACATTATCTAAAACCTTATTCCTACCAAAGGACTTAGAAATACCTTTCAATTCAATTAATGGTTCATTCATTGGTTATTAGTCATTAGTCATTGGTCATTAGTCAAAAGCCAAAATAAGCTACTCTGGATTTTGGACTTTTGGCCCTGGAGTTTGCAAAGCGGCAAAAATGCAAGATAGTGATGTCATAGTAATTGGTAGCGGTATCGGCGGGTTATGTACAGCCGGATTACTTGCTCGTTATGGCAAGCGAGTGATTGTGTGTGAGAGTCATACAATTGCTGGAGGTGCTGCTCATAGTTTTAAACGACGGGGATTTGAATTTGATTCTGGCCCTTCTTTCTATTGTGGTTTGACTGCTGCCCAGAGTTTAAACCCTGTAAAACAAGTTTTGGATGTTCTGGGTGAATCCATTCAAGTTATACCCTATGATCCTTTAGGACACTACCATTTTCCCGAAGGAACGATCGCAGTTTACAGCGATGCTGAACGCTACTGGCATGAGGTGCATCAAATTACGCCCCAAGGTGCTAAAGAACTCCAGCAGTTTACAGAACGCTTGTTAGGGTTGTATGAGGCGATGAAGGGCATTCCCACCCTAGCTCTGAGGACAGATTGGCAGATAATTTTGGTGTTAGTCAAACGTTACCTGCCATCTTTGGTGAAAATGTTGCCTTACTTGCCAATGGTGCAGAATTCTGCTGGCAATGTTATGGATGCTACAGTACAAGACCCTTGGGTGCGGCGACTCATCGATTTAGAATGCTTTTTGCTGTCGGGTTTAAAAGCACATGGGACAATTGCTCCAGAGTTAGCTTTTATGTTAGGCGAACGCTCCCGTGCTGGAGTCGAGTATCCGGTTGGGGGTAGTGGGGCAATTGTTCAAGCTTTGGTGCGGGGTTTAGAACGCTGGGGTGGAAAGTTGCGTTTAGGATGCCACGTTGAGCAAATTTTGGTGGAATCTGGCAAAGTGATTGGTGTGCAGTCGCGTAATGGCGATATCCTCAAAGCACCTATAGTGATTTCTAATGCAAGTATCTGGGATACTTACAATCATTTGTTACGCCCCGAAGATTTACCTGCAAATTATCGCCAAGCAGCTTTAGAAACACCAGCCGTTGACAGCTTCATGCACTTGCATTTAGGTATCCGTGCTGAAGGCTTAGAAAATCTCACAGGTCATCATGTAGTAGTCCACGATTCTCAGCAGGATATAACTACCCCAGGAAATACCTGCATGATTTCAATTCCCAGCGTATGGGATGCAACTCTTGCGCCAACAGGACATCATGTAGTTCATGCCTATACCCTCGAATCATACGCCGGATGGGAAAGAAATGACGGCTATGAAGAAAAGAAACAACACAAAGCCCAATCTTTATATCGCGCTTTAGAGAAGATTATCCCCGATATCCGGGAACGTGTCGTGGTGGAACTAATTGGTACACCCCTAACTCATGCTCATTATCTCCGAAGATATCAGGGAACTTATGGCCCAGCGATCGCCGCAGGTAAGGGAATGTTTCCCAGTACACATACCCCTATACAAGGTTTATATCGCGTCGGTGATAGTACTATGCCAGGAATTGGTGTGCCAGCAGTGGCGGCGTCTGGTATTTTGTGTGCGAATACTTTAGTCAAGATGCATCAGACAGAGGCGTTGTTAGAGGATGTTTGAAAAGTCCTCTTATCAGTAGCAAAACGTTTTAGATCCCCCTAAATCCCCCTTAAAAAGGGGGACTTTGATTCCGGTTCCCCCCTTTTTAAGGCTACCGTGTACACACAAGTCTTTGAGAGTTGCCCCACAGACTTTTGATCCCCCCAACCCCCCTTTCCAAGGGGGGCTAAAATCCCTCAAAGTCCTCCAATTTATCGGAGGATAATGACGGATCTACAATGATTTCGGTTTAGTACACAGATGTGTGTACACCGTAGCCTTTTTAAGGGAGACTTTGATTCCGGTTCCCCCCTTTTTAAGGGGGGCTAGGGGGGATCGATTGCAATATTTCGTACTTCTCAGACATCCTCTTAAAAATGAGGTTTAGGGTTTAGGGGTGATTAAACCCTCTATCTGCTCACATACACTATCAAACTGATTTAAAACTTGACTATTTGTAAACCTAATAATTTTTAAACCATAGCCTTCTAGAATTCTTGCCCTCTCTATGTCATAGTCTTTACCTTCATCTGTAAAATGGCTATCCCCATCAATTTCAATCACTAGTTGTAAAGTAGGACAATAGAAATCAACTATAAAATAATTAATTGGTCGTTGCCTTAAAACCCGAAATTGAAAATTCCTCAAATACTCACACCACAGCTTTTTTTCTGCTGGAGTCATGTTTTTGCGAAGTTCTTTTGCTCTTTCTACAAGCTTTGGATTGTAAGGTAAATGGAAATCGCTACTTTTAAGGTTGTTTGTCATAGTTTCTAGCGTTTATCCCTTTAAACTCCTTAAAAAATTATGAAATAAAATTAAAGTCCCCCTTTTTAAGAGGGGAACCGAAAAAACATCTATCAAAGTCTCCCTTTTTAAGGAAACCGGAAAAACATCTCTCAAAGTCCCCCTTTTTAAGGGGGATTTAGGGGGATCGAGATATGTGCAACTTCACATTAAATTGATATTAAAGGGGATTTAGGAGGATCGAATGACTTGTGTTTACACCGTAGCCTTTTTAAAGGAGGTTGGAGGGATAAACCAGTGCTTAAAATTACAGCCAACCACTTTTCAGACAACCTCTTAAGCAGATGACGATCGCTCCTTATATCTGCTTACAAATAGAGCGATGCCAAAGGCAAGCCCTCCGGGTTCAGCAGTTGCTTCAAGTCGGGGAACCCGCCCAACGCACTGCTTCACCGCTATGCGTCTACGCTAACATTATGCAGTTAAACGATTATGGTAAAACAACAGAGCTTTCCTTACCATTGTTGTTTGCATCATTCAAGAGTGTAACTGTACTCTCTGATGAGGATTGAGATTTGCTTGAACGGCGTGATGAACTCTTGCGTTGCTTACCTCCCGCCTGGACATATTGCAAACTATCTTTGCCATAATTGGTTGCGACACTCATTAACATCTTTTCCGAATAGCTGTTTAATTCTTCTTCAGTTAGAGAGAGGCGACCTGCCATTTCATCCAGGGTAGAGAGTAAAGTGTTGTAAGTTGATAGCTGAGTTTGCAAAGTTTGAATACGTTTGTCGTAGTCTGTCAAATTCAATCCCCTGCCAAAGTCTAGTGTCGGGCTAATTGATCGCATTCCAGAAATTCGCCGTAGAGCTTTTTCAAGAGTCGGTGAACTGCGTTTTGGTCTTACCATAAGATGCGCTCCTGAAGAAAATCAGAGTATTACTGCGTATACTCTAGCCAATGCAACAATAAAACCCTATGAGAAATAATTCGGAAAAAATTAACTGCAAATCGACATTAATCTGATTATTTTTAGTTGGTTATACTGAAATTTTTAAAAGGAGCGTCTTCAAAGTCGTGTTGAAAGACTTCAAAGTCGTGTTGAGAGTCTTCAAAGTCG
>NZ_JCACKA010000083.1:0-2423 GCF_059505145.1 Mojavia sp. | reverse complement strand
GTCGTGTTGAGAGTCTTCAAAGTCGTGTTGAAAGACTTCAAAGTCGTGTTGAGAGTCTTCAAAGTCGTGTTGAAAGACTTCAAAGTCGTGTTGAGAGCCTTCAAAGTCGTGTTGAAAGGCTTCAAAGTCGTGTTGAGGTATTAAATAATGGGTTTCCCTAGCTTAACCCGACCTTGGGCGAAGGCGATCGCACTTACCAAATTGTTTTGATGTGTGGATAGTTGAAAATTTTTTGATCGCAGGTCATGAGTTCTATATTGCGGCGGTAGGCGATTGCAGCAATAATGCGATCGGCTGGATCTTTGTGGAAGTCGCCGGGTAATTGAGTGCTGGCGATTGCATCCAGTGGATCAAGTGGTTCTATGGTGATTCCAGGTCGAGTTTTTGCAATTGCAAACCATTCATTGACGGCAAGGGGGAGTGGTAGTTTTCCTGCACTATGCTTGACTGCAATTTCCCAAACAGAAATGGCAGAAACCATGAGCGCGTTTTGGTTTTCGCCTATGGTTAATAGGGTACGGCCACGGTGGGAAAGCTGTTCTGGAGTATGGAGCCACCAAAGCCAAGCATGAGTGTCGAGTAAAATCATTGTTCCAAAGCATCCCATAATTCAGGCATGGGTTCGTCAAAATCTGGAGGAATAGTAATGGGGATTCCGCGTAGGGGATGCTCAGGGTTGCGATCGCGGGTTAAATCAAGTTCGTCAGGGGATCGGGATGGCTGTGATGCTGAAGGCACTGTCAGGCTTTGAGCCAAAAGTTGAAGGATGCGAATCCTTTGGGCTAAATCGAGGCTGAGGAGTTGCTGCTCTAGTTCTTCAATGCTCATAGCTTCGCGCCTCATGGCTGTGTTATTTATTTTAGCTGAAACAGTAAGAAGCCTCTCGCCTACGCGAAGGGAAGCGATCGCACTCTAGGCGAAGGTACTTCAAAGTCATGTTGAAGTACTTCAAAATCATGTTGAGGTACTTCAAAGTCGTGTTTAAGTATTAAATGATGAGTTTCCCTAGCTTAACCCGACCTATAGCGAAGGCGATCGCACACTTGTTCAGGATGTGTAAAAATACGTTAGCGGAGCTTAACGAAGCGATCGCATCATTCATGTTATTGCAATTATCAGTAAATGTAGGGTGTGTTGTCGCCAAGCGCAACGCACCATCAACGATTCTAGGCGATAACTTCGTTAAGCTCCGCTAACGCATTGCCAATCTATAAATATAGCGGTTCTCAGTTGGATGCAATACAAATTATATCGTCGCGTGTAGGGGCACGGCATTGCCGTGCCCCTACGAGTGTATTGGACTCAACTTAGGTCTTAGGCTGCTCAAAGTGCGATCGCCTATGGCAGCGGGAGCGCGATCGCATGAGTTAAACATTGTTCATAACCACAAACGCAACATTTTTACAGCAGTTTTCACGTATTTGAACCACATCTACCATAGGGAACGCTGCTGTGCCATTATTTACAGACTAATTGCCGTAATTTAGAATACCTTGATATTATTTGGCTAATAGTTCAGCAATTTCGCTCATGACTGAGAAAGAACTGCTACAGGTAATTGAACAAGCGGCAATAGAGGGTGTAACAGAACTTGACCTCTCTGGTAATGAGTTAACGACTTTACCGCCTGAGATTGGCAAGCTAACTCAACTAAAAAAGCTAATTCTCGGCAAATACCTATATGACGAAGATGGTGATTTCGTCGGTACTATTGGTAACAACCTGAGCGCTTTACCTGTAGAAATTGGATTACTCAATCAACTTGAAGAACTTCAGGTTGTTGGTAATAGTTTAACTAGTCTGCCAGCGGAAATCGGACAACTGGTCAACTTGCGATCGCTCGACCTCTACAGTAATCAACTCAGCAGTCTGCCAAGCGAAATTGTCCAACTGGTGAACTTGCAATCGCTCGGCCTGGGCGAGAATCAACTCAGCAGTCTGCCAGCGGAAATTGTCCAACTGGTGAACTTGCAATCGCTCGACCTGGGCGGTAATCAACTCAGCAGTCTGCCAAGCGAAATCGGACAACTGGTCAAGTTGCGATCGCTCGATCTGGAATACAATCAACTGAGCAGTCTGCCGAGCGAAATTGTTCAACTGGTCAACTTGGAATCGCTCTACCTCGAAGGCAATCAACTAAGCAGTCTGCCGAAGGAAATTATCCAACTAGTCAACTTGCGATCACTCAATCTCAGGGGTAATGGCTTAACTAGTCTGCCGAGCGAAATTGTTCAACTGGTCAACTTGGAATCGCTCTACCTGAGTAGCAATCAGCTGAGCAGTCTGCCGAAGGAAATTGTCCAACTAGTCAACTTGCAATCGCTCTATCTCAGCCGCAATCAACTGAGCAGTCTGCCGAAAGAAATTGGGCGTTGCATAATAGAGGGATGAGTTGAGGTTGTCTACTGTGCAATGTCCATACT
>NZ_JCACKA010000082.1:8886-70754 GCF_059505145.1 Mojavia sp. | reverse complement strand
GCTTTGAAACGGCTTCGTCTTATTATTATGCAACTTAAGTGCCGATTAGCTTAGAGAGTGACTGGTAGAGATATGTTTGGTAGGAAGAATCATCGCTCGAACACCTCGCACTTCTCAAAGAGATAGTACAGCACTGCTAAACCAGCAGCTCGTAGCTCATAATCTAGACTACGATTGCAAGAAAACTCATGCAAAGCATCCAATAGAGCATTTCCCTTTAATCCTGTTGCTCGAAGGTTGTGGTACTCTCTAGCAAATCCTGCCTTTAGTTTTTCTGGAAAATCAGGAATTACATTAACCATATTCTCAACAAATTTGCCAACCATTCTTGCTTGAATAACACCGCTCGTCAGTCTAGATTGAGCAGAGCCAGTCAATTCATTTTTAGACATTTTGATAACTACTGGAACAACAGTATAGCTTTCATCAAATTCTACGGGCATACTAAGGATTCCGTCAGTCACCATATCTAACTCTCTAAATGTAATGTTTGCCATTGCATTAACAAGTAAATCTTGCTCTTGTTGAGAATTTGATAAAGAATCAAGCTCGTTTTTATATTCCTTAATTCTACCTTTTACTTCCTCAATATGCTTTTTTAATTTTCTTTTTGGTTGTGTTTCTTGAGTAAGGCGTAAATCATCTTCCAACTCCTTGAGTAGCATATAGTCTTCATCTATATGTTCTTTTAAATCTTGTTTTCGTTGCTGATGCAAATCCACAATTACTCTCCCTTAAATCGCATCATCAACGCTTGCAAAGCAGCTTTTAAATTTATTCCTGTTCCTAGTTCTAATTCACCTTCATAGTCCAAAATAAAAGGAATAATAGGTATACCAACTTTCAATCTGTGCTTGAAATCTAATTCAGGGGCATTGATTACTTCCGCTAAGGCTGCTTGGCTAGGAGGTAAAGCAGTACCGTTTTGTTGTAATATAGTTATATTTTGCTGTATTAATTGTAAAATCAGCTGCATTTCTCTCTCTGGCACTTGGTCAGTTTCTATTGCATCTAAAACAGTAGAAATCATAACCATTTGAGATTGATCTAATTGTTCGGTTATGGCTGAAATTATGTTCTGTTCACCAGCGTTATAACGAGCTAATAGTCCTTGACGCAAGTGATTAATGTTTTCATAAATAGCCTTCTGACCAGCAGATAATCTATCTAATCTGGTGTTCATTTGTTGCAACTCGATAGCTACATTCTGCATTTGTACATTTGATTCACCAATTATCTGCATTCGCAATTCATCATATTCCTTTTGATAACGATTAGCTGATTCGTGCAATTGGTCAATTTCTCGTCTGTACTTAGCCTTGCGACGTGGCTCATCTTCATACCGCAATGAATCTTCATACTCTTTGAGCAAATCTTGGTCTTGTCTAATGTTGTCTTCTAAATGTTGGAGTCTTAGGTCGAAGTTTGAAGGCATCACTGTCTAAGAGTTATTACGTTAGCTTAAGTATGAAAATTACTGTAGCACTTTAGACCTAAAATAGTAAAATACTGAATTATCATAGTCAAATTAAAAAATAACCTCAGTATTTAAAACGTAAAAAATCCCTACCCTCTTTTAAAATGGGCAGGGATATAATATCTCTATTACATAGAATATTAATGCACTAACTCGATCGCTCTTTTCGTCAACGCCTCCGCAGTCAATCCATTAAACGCCATCAACTCACCAGCGCTAGCTGTAGTTTCCCCACGCTTCCATGCAAAAGTATCGCGCTTAGAATTACTCCGCAACATAATTGCTTCTAGCATCGCCGGCGCACCACCAGTAACACCAATTAGCGCATCTCCATCAAACAATTCAGCAAATTTCGCATCATCCAAGAAACCATCATCGGGTTCTGAACAAGTTTCCCACGCAGTATCATCAGGACGATACAAACGGCGGGGATTAATAACAGAAACTATCTTCGCACCAATACCTTCAGTTTCCAAAAATGCTGCTGCTTCAAATACTGGCATTAATGTCATATCGCCAATAACAGCAAAGACAACTTGTTTATCACCTGGAACTTCATGCAATACAACTGCACCATCGCGTAAACCTTGACGAGTTTGTTCTAATGTAGTGCGAATTGGTAAGGGTGATTTACTTGCAGTAATGACAATTCCCTTATTTTTAGTTTTCAATGCCCAGTCATAACAAACTTGGATACTGTTAGCATCGGGAGGGAATAATGGAAATACATTGCCATTTCGCATCAAAGAAGCAAAGTAAGCTTCAATTTCGGGACGTTGGTGAGTCCAACCGTTACGTCCTTGCTCTAATGCGCCAGCAGTAAATAAAGTAATTGTTGAGGGAGTTCGACGGCGCAATTCTGCCATTGCTTGGGTTACAGTTTGCCAAATTGGTAATCCGTTGATAGCAAAAGATTCGTAGGAACACCACAAAGTTCTTGCACCCATCAATGACAAACCAGCAGCTAAACCTGCACAAGCATCTTCACTCAATGGTTCATAAACTTGTCCGTTTGGCGCTTGATTATATAAGTCGTCGGTTGTGGGGTGAATAATTTTCAATGCTTGGTTAATATTGGCAATTCCTGATGCTTCGTTTCCATCGGCGTTAGTAACTAGGAAATTTGGATCTTTTTTCCCCACAATTCCTACTAATCGTCCCATTGCTGTTGTAGAAACTTTTGGTTCACCACCTACTGCATATTCTTCTAAAGGTAATCCGCCTAAATCTGGTAATGGTAATTCAAATTCTGTCACCACTGTTTTAGCTGCGGGGCCACCACCAGCGCGTTCTGCATTTGTCCGCACAATTTGCCAAGCTTCAGCAGGTAAAGCACGTTCTTTTAAAGCAGCGACAATATGAGGAGCATCCAACGTATCTTTAGGATAGAGGTTATGAGATTTTGCACCTCTGGCGTGGACTCCTGCACCTTTGAGTTGTTTAATGATAAAGACGGTAAGTTTACCACTCAAGGCAGAACGCGCTGCTTTATCTACACCTGAAAGTACGGCTTTGGTGAAGGCTAGCCGTTGCTCGAAAGAAAAGGCAGTACTATCGACATAATCGCCACCTTGGTTTTGATCGTCAAATTCTTTGGCATCGACTAATACGACTTCCTCAAAACCGTTACCTTGCCAGTATGCTGTCATTTGTTCGTTGGTTTTGAGGGAAACCATACTGTGGTGTTCTTGGCTGTAACCGTTCCACACCAGCACTGGCAAGAAATTGGTGGAATTTGGATAAGCCGTATGAAAGTGAGCCATCGAACTCATGATATAAGGTTCACCTAGTCCACCATCACCAACAGTGAAAGGGAAAAGCTTATCTTTGTGCAGCAGTGCAGCTGACATGGCGAAGTGCTGTCCTTGTCCCAAAGGGCCAGCAGGTGCGAGAATACCGGGTATGTAACCGGAGAGATGCCCCAAGAGTCCATGCTTTTCTCGGAAGCGATCGCGCAATTGTTGAACGGTAAAAATACCCATATCCTCTAAAGAGCGATCGAGGAACATCGCACTATAAAATCCAGGGGCGTGATGACCCACTTCCGTAATAATGTTTTTGTACCCTAACATGACCAAAGCCGCATAAGCTTCCGCTTGGCTAGCAAATCCACCAGGGTGTCCAGAGGCTTTACTACCTGTAACTTGTAGCGTCAGGTAACGTAATGCATCGGCAGCAAGTAAAGTTTGATAGACGGCATTCGGTTCTGTAGGAGATGCGATCGCTACATTGCCCGATTCTATAGCAGGCGTTGCACCATAGGTTTCAAAACCCGGTAGCGCTTGACCAAAATATTGAATTCCTTCACAAAAATTGGGAAGCGCTGAGGATGCCTTGGGGGTGATTGCTGTCATGCTGAATACCTTAAAAGGATGAGGAGAAACTGTAGATGCTCGTTCAAATTAACAAAAATTTTACAACTTTCAGGTTGTAACAGTTGATTACTCTTTTGCAACCTAAAGATAAAAACCTCCAATAGTAATTCCAAAAAATTTAATTTTCTTCCTTAAGTTTCATAGGCAAAAAAGAATTACTCCAGCAAACAGAGCTTTATGAAACTGCCAAATGGCCCCCAGTCCCCAGCGATTGTACAGATGCTTCAATGGATCTTCAGACCAATGCCGTTCATGACAGATTGTGCCAAGCGCTATGGTGACATTTTTACTCTGCAATTAAATCCACCTATTGTCTTTGTCAGCAATCCCCAAGCGCTACAGCAAATTTTGACCAGTGATACTAAGGAATTTGAAGCTCCTAATGACTGGAACACTGTATTTGAACCGATGCTAGGGAAGAATTCTGTGATTACAGTTAGTGGTGAAGTACATCGCCGTCAACGCCAATTATTAATGCCGCCGTTTCACGGTGACAGAATGCGAACCTACGGACAGGTGATTAACGATGTTACAGAGCAAGTAATTAGCCAATGGCAGATAGGTAAACCCTTCTGTGTGCGCTCGGCTATGCAAATCATTACCATGCGGGTGATTATGCAAGCCGTATTTGGATTATACGATGGGCCCCGCGCTCAAGAGTTAGAGGAACTTTTGGCAGCAATGCTAAATGAAACTTCCCCCTTAAGGGTAGTTGAACTTTATTTCCCTGCTCTCCGCCAAGATTTTGGCCCCCGTAGTTCTTGGGGAAGATTTTTGCGCCGCAAACAGCGAGTTCACCAACTCCTTAACGAAGAGATTCAAGAACGGCGAGACAATCCCGACTCATCGCGTACAGATATTCTCAGCTTACTCATGGCTGCGCGTGATGAAGCAGGTGAAGCCATGACCGATGCAGAGTTGCGTGATGAATTGATGACTCTGTTGACAGCCGGACACGAAACCACTGCGACAGCCCTGACGTGGGCATTGTACTGGATTCATAAGTTGCCTTCAGTACAGCAAACGCTATTACAAGAATTAGATAGTTTGGGTAATAATCCAGACCCCACCAGCGTTTTTAAATTACCCTACCTTAATGCTGTTTACTGTGAAACCTTGCGGATTTATCCAGTAGGGATGCTGACTTTTCCACGGGTAGTCAGAACACCCGTCTCCTTGTGTGGTTACGAACTTGAATCAGGCACAGTCGTACTTGGTTCCATCTATCTCACCCACCAACGAGAAGACTTATACCCAGAACATCAACAATTTAAGCCAGAACGCTTTTTAGAACGTCAATTTTCTCCCTATGAGTTTTTGCCTTTTGGTGGTGGTGCTAGACGCTGTATTGGTATGGCATTTGCTCAATTTGAAATGAAGGTGGTACTAGCCAAAATCTTATCCACTTGGGAATTAGCACTAGTTGATCATGGTGATGTACGACCTCAACGCCGTGGTTTGGTGACAGGGCCAAATCGCAGCATTCAAATAGTTGTAAAAAATCCGCATCGCATGAAATCTCATACTCTAGAATCAAGTACAATTTAATTTTTAAGCAGTTGATGGGTACTGAAAATACCCATCAACCTATATCTCTACATTTTGATAGATTTTTCTTAGCTTGATATTGCTCAAAATCAAGGTTTAGCTAATATGCAATCGAGCCAAAATAAAGATTAAGTAGATAGTATTCTTTATATCTATGCGTCATTAATTATTACTAAACTAAAAAAATACTAAGATATAAATACTAAAAAACAGGTTTTAATTTTAAATTTATTCTTTTATCCTCCGAGTTGTATATACCGTACTATAGATACACTCCTAAGCCTCCAAGGTCTAAATTGAGTAGGGAAGAGGATACAAGGAGTATAGAAATTCATGCCAGATAAGCACAGCTTGGAGGAAGAATTACTAGCACAAGCAGCAGAAAACAGGCTAACCGACCAGCTGGACGAGGTAGAAAAAATAGACGTAGATGTGAAAACCGATCTATTTAAAATAGTTCAAGGGGAGGTAGATGAGGTTTCGCTGACTGGCCAAGGTCTGGTATTTCAACAAGATATCCGTGTACAGGAAATAAAAATACAAACAGATAGCTTTGCTGTCAATCCTTTAAGTGCTCTTCTTGGTCAAATCGAACTGAATGAGCCAGTAAATGCGATCGCCCGCATTGTAATGACTGAAACGGATATTAATCGTGCCTTTTCCTCAGAGTTTATTCAAAGCCAGATGCAAAGCTGGGACTTGAATGTAGAAGGCGAGATTGTAACTTTCAACCTAAAACAGATCCAATTATCCTTACCCGGTAACGGTAAAATCGAATTTAGGTTAAAAGTGATGTTAACAGAAAGGGGAAATAGTCGTCCGTTAGGATTTACAGCAATCATTCGTCCACCTCTTCATCCCCAACCTTTGTTACTGGAGAGTTTTAATTGTACTGAGGGAGAGGGTCTGTCAATCGAGACAATCACAGCATTAATGCAGAAGCTCAAAGAATTACAGAATTTACCATATTTTGAATGGGACAATACTTTATTACGTATAAAAGATATGCAGGTACAAAAGGAAAATTTAATTCTTTTAGTAGAAGTTAATATGAAGCAAATACCTTCTTCATAAACTATTTTTTTATTTATTTAATAGTAAAACAGATAGTCAGCCCAAGATTTACTCACTATAAGTGTTGTAATTTTTTTCAAGTTTTGTAAAATTAGCAATCTATTCAATTACAAAATTCCAAATATGCAAGAGTACGATGTTGTAATTATTGGCGCAGGACATAATGGGTTAGTTTGTGCTGCTTATTTGCTGAAAGCAGGCTATAGTGTCCTCTTATTAGAAAAACGTTCTGTTCCGGGTGGTGCGGCGACAACTGAAGAATGCATACCGCAAGAAGCCCCAGGATTTAAATTTAACTTGTGTGCTATTGACCACGAATTTATACATTTAGGGCCAGTTGTTGAAGAATTAGAACTAGAAAAATACGGTTTGGAATATCTGGAGTGTGATCCAGTTGCGTTCTGTCCTCATCCTGATGGTAAGTATTTTTTAGCTCACAAATCTGTAGAAAAAACTTGTGCAGAAATTGCCCGTTACAACGAACGTGACGCTAAAAAATACGCAGAATTTGTAGACTACTGGCAGCGGGCAATAGGTGCAATGATTCCCATGTTTAATGCACCACCGAAATCAATTATAGATATCGTCGGTAACTATGACATTACAAAACTGAAAGATTTATTTTCAGTAATTGGTTCGCCCAATAAAACGCTGGACTTTATTCGCACCATGTTAACCAGCGCCGAAGATTTACTCAACGAGTGGTTTGATGAAGAGTTTCTCAAAGCACCCCTAGCTAGACTAGCAGCAGAACTTGGCGCGCCGCCATCACAAAAAACCATTGCCATTGGTGCAATTATGATGGCAATGCGTCACAACCCTGGTATGGCTAGACCTCGCGGTGGTACTGGCGCACTTGTACAAGCTTTGGTGAATTTAGTTACAAGTAAAGGTGGCGTTATTCTCACAGACCAGCATGTTGAAAAAGTATTGATTGATGATAACAAAGCTGTTGGAGTAAGGGTTGCTGGTGGCACAGAATATCGGGCTAAATACGGTGTTATTTCTAATATCGATGCCAAGCGGTTGTTCTTACAAATGACTGATAAAAGCGATATTGATGCAGCCGACCCAGATTTATGGGAGAGATTAGAACGCCGCATCGTTAATAATAACGAAACTATCCTGAAGATAGATTTAGCTTTAGACGAGCCGCTGCATTTTCCATACCATGAACACAAAGATGAATATTTAATTGGGTCTATTTTGGTTGCCGATTCCGTCGCTCACGTGGAACAAGCTCATAGTAAATGTAGTTTAGGAGAAATTCCTGATTCTGACCCATCAATGTATGTGGTAATGCCTAGTGCCCTTGACCCAACCTTAGCACCACCAGGCAAACACACTGTATGGATTGAGTTTTTTGCCCCATATCAAATAGCAGGTGCAGAAGGCACAGGTTTGAAAGGTACTGGTTGGACAGATGAATTAAAAAACAAAGTTGCCGACAGGGTAGTTGATAAGTTAGCGACATACGCACCAAATGTAAAAAATGCAACTATTGCCCGTCGTGTAGAAAGTCCGGCGGAATTGGGCGAAAGATTAGGTGCATACAAAGGGAATTATTACCACATTGATATGTCTCTTGATCAAATGGTATTTTTCCGTCCTTTGCCAGAAATAGCAAACTACAAAACACCAATTGATAATCTATTTTTAACTGGCGCAGGAACACATCCAGGTGGTTCAATCTCTGGTATGCCGGGACGCAACTGTGCGCGGGTGTTTTTACAGACAAAACATCCTATTGCCCAGACTTTGAAAGATGCAAGAGATTCAATTAAGTCTACTGTCGGCTCGGTGTTTGGAATTATTTAAACTTTGTTTTGTACAGTAATTACTGTATGGAGTGTGCCTTGCCTGGCAGTGCTGAATTTGCCGGGCAAGGCAAATTTTTTGTTCACATTGAGTAAATAAAATTATAAATAATAGAAATAATGGTTTATGTACTCCGGATAATGCACCATTAACTTACCTATATTGCTACTCGACTTTCAAAAACTAAAAAGTAAAATAATATGGTTTATACTGTTTAACTTTCCATTTTTTCATGATGTCGCTAACTACTAAATATGAGTGCTGAAACTGTTACTCTTCAGATACCCGAAATTCTCTATCAACGCCTAGTAAATACTGCCCATGCTACCCAGCGTCCTTTGGAAGAAGTAATGAATGCTACACGCTTTACAAGTAGGTAATCCTCCTGCTTGGGATGATGTACCAGAGGAATTTCAAGCTGACCTTGCAGCATTGGATAAGTTAGACAACAATACTTTATGGCAGATTTTTCATAGTCATAAAACAGCCGCGGATATGAAACGATATAACATCCTGCTTGAGGACAACTCTAACGGTAAGCTTGCTGAAGCAGAATGTTTAGAGTTGATGTCAGTGCGACATGATGCTGACCTGTTCATGCTATGTAAAGCCCAAGCAGCAGTGTTACTCTGCTGGCGGGGATATAATGTAGCAGCCACTTGAGTTCTATTTAAATCTGCAACAAGTTAGCGATCGCCTGCGGCAGTGGTAGTACTATCACAACTAACAAAGCCATTGACAATAAACCTAAAATGTCACGTTTGTTATCCAGTTCTGTGACATCGTTCAAAGCAGGTTCATCAATCAATGGGATGAATAATAAGATGATCGCCCAAAATAAAAATTCTCGCTGAATCAAAGCAAGTAGTAGCAGCAACAAGCGAGCAATTTGACCAATTGCTATTGCGGTTCGCTGTCCAAACATTGCGTGGATAATATGACCCCCATCTAGTTGTCCTACTGGCATCAAATTTAATGCTGTCACGATTAGCCCTAAAAAGCCAGCTACTGCAACTGGATGTAAGTCAATAGCCGATTTTGACGTTAACAGGCTCCCTAGTGCTAATTTTGAGAGTAGCGCTAACAAGATGGAATATTTGGGATTGAGAGCATCAGGGTTCAACAGTCCTGTTTGTTCAGTTAGGGGAACCACATCAGAATGAGCCAAACCCCATATTAATAAAGGTAAGGTGGCAATAAAACCCGCAATTGGCCCAGCAATACTAACGTCAAATAGAGCCTTACGGTTAGGAATAGGACTACGCATTTGAATAAATGCGCCAAAGGTTCCTAAGAAAAAAGGCATGGGGATAAAGTAGGGCAGCGTTGAGCGAATTTTGTAGAACCTGGCTGTTAAATAGTGACCAAGTTCGTGGATACCCAAAATAGTCATTAGCCCTAAAGCATAGGGTAATCCTTGAAGGAAAACACTTGGATCAGATTGTATTGCCTTGGAGTCAACACCAGCAATTTTTGCCCCCACCAAGGTAGTAGTTACCAAAGTCGCTAATACCAGCAAGAGTGCTAATCCTGGTCGCGTTAAATTTTCTGGTTTGCTGGCGTTTACTTGTTTAGCAATTTGAGTATTAGGAACAAGCACAAAGAAAGGTTTGTTATTAACCCCTTCTTGAAAAATCAGCAGAAAGCGATCGCCAAATTGTGCTTCAATATTAGACTTGATCTGCTGATAAGCTTTGCTTGAGGTAGTTCGTAACTGACCCTTACAGATAACCGCTTGCGGTCGGTACTCAATGTTTTGGATGTAGTATACAGACCAGGGAAAACAATTTCGCAGCTGGGTTTCTTCCGTTGGTTCAATGGGACGCACTGTTACTGGTTCTGCGGTAGGATGGATAACCGATTGGGATTCCGGCGTTTGGGGTTCAGTCTGTGTATCTGTTGATACTGGACGCCCCCATTGAAACAACAGCCAGTATAACAGAAGGCAGATGATTGATGACCAAAGGATCAATGACGGTGGCGGAGGTTGTTTCTCCCCATAAAGTAGCGTCCATCCGGTCAACAAAAAGGCAGGTGTCATTAAAACCAGCCACAAAAGCCAGACTGGAGTTCGGGTGCTGTGAGCGACGATACGCTGCACCATTAGATAAGTAGCTAGTCCCAATAGGAGGAGAAACCAAAATGTCATGTGATCTTCAGTAATTTTGACAAAATATCCTACCTGTAGTGTCAGCACCACAGCTTTCGCTACAAGCCAGACTATAAAATCTCAATTTTTTTTCAAAACGGTTAACAGCGTTTGTAAATTCTAAAGCTTCAAAGCTTCAGCAGTTGAACTCTGTAACCAGATTGTCTACAACTCCTCAATTTCGGTTTTTTCTCATGTGCCCCTTACCGCAACAGCCAAGTCATACAGCTAAGCCACCACGGGCTGTGCTAAACAGCATTTTTGCCTTTCCACCCAATCGGGACACATTAGGGGGAACCTCTTACTTTATTGTAAGAAATGAAGGCAATATCCTGATAGACTGCCCTGCCCTAGAGCAGATAAATCTGGATTTTTTGCGATCACATGGGGGTGTACGCTGGTTATTTATCACTCATCGTGGTGCTATTGGCAAGACAGCAGAAATTCAGCCAACCTTTGGCTGCGAGGTTTTAATTCAAGAACAAGAAGCTTATTTATTACCTGGGTTAACTGTAACCAGCTTTGGTCAAGAATTTACTCTCGATGCAGCCGCAAAACTGATTTGGACACCAGGTCATTCCCCTGGTTCATCTTGTCTATACTATAGTGACCTTGGGGGAGTATTGTTTTCTGGACGCCACTTAGTTCCTAACCAACACAGTGAACCAGTTCCATTACGAACAGCCAAAACCTTTCACTGGCCCCGACAAATTAAAAGTCTTCAGTACATTTTAGAACACTTTACACCAGAAACTCTTCAGTACATTTGTCCCGGTGCTAATACGGGTTTCTTAAGAGGCAAACGTGTGATTGATCAAGCTTATTCACGTCTCGCTTCTTTGGATTTACAGGCTTTACTTAAAATGCAAGCGCTTTTATGAAGGGGACTGGAAAGGGACAAGGGGCGGGGAGCACGGGAGCAGGGGAGACAAGGGGACAAGGGGAAAGAACCATGATTAACTCTTGCTCCTTGTTCCCCCATTCCCCATGCTCCTTGTCTTCTTTATCCAATGCCCAATGCCCAATACCCCATCCCTAATTACCAGCTCCCGCCACTACTGAGTTTTTCGTTAACAGTGCCATCGCTGCTTGGTATTGTTGATCTGCTTCTGTGGCAATCTGTTCACGGGTAATTGCTTCTTGGGTAATTATTTTGTCTGGTTTAATACCTAATTTATTGATATCTCGATGCTGCGGAGTTTCATACTTAGCAATTGTTACTGCCAAGCCAGAACCATCTGATAATTCAAATAAAGACTGAATTAAACCTTTACCAAAGGTAGTTTCGCCTACCAGTTGGGCACGACCGTTATCTTGCAGTGCGCCAGCAAGAATCTCACTAGCACTGGCAGTTCCTTGATTTACCAAAATTACTAAAGGATCATTCGTCAGTGCTGGGCCAAAAGCTTCAAAACTACCCTGAATGCCTTGCCGATTAACGGTGTAAACTATAGTACCAGAGTCTAGCCACAGGCGAGCGATTTCAATTCCCGCCTGTAATAGCCCACCAGGATTATTTCGTAAATCCAGAATGTAGGCAGCAGCATCTTTTTTTTCTAGACTAGTAATAGCGTGTGCCAATTCCATTGAGGCGTTGGCGTTAAATTGATTCAGGCGCAGGTAACCAATAGGTGTACCCTCTGGAGAAAAACGCAATTCTGATACTACAGGGTTAAGAGCGATGCGATCGCGTACTACCCTCATTTCGGTTTCTTCCCCGCCATCCCGTTCTATTAACAGGGTGACGAGACTGCCAATTGGCCCACGCATTTTAGCAGCAGCTTCGTCCAAAGTCAGATTTTCCGTGGAGATACCTTCGATTTTAACAATGCGATCGCGGGGCCTAATTCCGGCTTTATCTGCTGGTGAACCCTCTATTGGAGCTACGACTTGCAATTTGCCAGTCTGCGGGTCAAGAGCAATTTGCAAGCCTACTCCTGTTAGTTCTCCAGAAGTATTTACCTGCAAACTCCGGTACTGCTCTGGATCTAAAAAGCGGGTAAAAGGGTCGTCAAGGCTCTTGAGCATCTTCTGAATTGCTTCATAAGCTGCTTGGTGATTATTCAGCGGCTTTTCCAGAGCCTTTTGTCGCGCTACCGCCCAGTTTTGATGATTAAACGTCTCATCCAGATAAGTGCGATTAACAATTCGCCACACTTCTGATACTAATTTTTGTTCCTCCGTCAAAGCCGTGGCAGGTTGGATAATTGCACCCAACCCCAAGCAAAATGCCAACACTAGCGTAAATACCAGCCGAAAAACTCGTTTTTGCATGAAGAAGCCCATTATGAATTTCACCTCAGCCCAAATTGCCTAGAACTGCCCAGTTGCTTCGTGTTTGATGAAATCTATCTCTCGACTATGTTACTTTTTTTATAGAAGTGATGCATTGTTCTAATCAAGTTGTTAAGTCAGCAGATTTCATTGCATCCCACTCAACAAACGATAAGATCTACTTTGTGTCCACCTTTTTAGTGTTGGTTTGCAAAGAGAACGCAATACATTAAATGTTTACAGAGTGTTGAGTTTCTTAAAATTCTTATCACTCTGAAGCCTCAAAAGCAAACGAACCAATTCCTCTTTGCTGAAATCCCAAACTTGCTAGTTGGGAGATTTATCAACCGCAACCGAATTTTAGGAACTTGAGATTGTATGGCCAACGTCTACGACTGGTTTGAGGAACGCTTGGAAATTCAGGCACTAGCTGATGATGTCACTAGCAAATACGTTCCTCCCCACGTCAACATCTTCTACTGCTTGGGCGGAATTACCCTGGTTTGTTTTCTTATCCAGTTTGCCACTGGATTTGCCATGACGTTCTACTACAGACCAACAGTCGCCGAAGCTTACTCTTCTGTACAGTACATCATGACTGAAGTAAACTTCGGTTGGTTGATTCGGTCTATCCACCGCTGGTCTGCCAGTATGATGGTGCTGATGATGATTTTGCACGTCTTTCGGGTTTACCTCACAGGTGGTTTCAAAAAACCTCGTGAGCTAACCTGGGTAAGTGGTGTCATCCTGGCTGTAATCACCGTTTCCTTTGGCGTTACTGGCTATTCACTACCTTGGGATCAAGTAGGCTACTGGGCTGTGAAAATCGTCAGCGGCGTACCAGAAGCAATTCCCGTAGTTGGTGTTCTCATCTCTGACCTACTGCGTGGTGGTTCCAGCGTCGGTCAAGCTACTCTAACTCGCTATTACAGCGCCCACACATTTGTTCTGCCCTGGTTGATTGCGGTCTTCATGCTGTTCCACTTCTTGATGATCCGCAAGCAAGGCATTTCTGGCCCTTTGTAATCTCAGCCCAAGCGTAAAAAGGCAACAGCAGTCAGTTTTCAGATTGAGTTGTTTGTTTTAAACTTATGAACAATAAGAAGATGAAACATCAGCAACAAAACAACGAAGGCTTATATCTTTAAGCTGAAAGCTGTAGAAGCCCAGCCTGCGGAAAGCCGCAGGCTTGGGTTGCCTGATAGCTCATGGCTTTCACAAATGCTTTAATTCAACTTAAGCAGGAGAGCATATTTAAAAATGGCAACACAAAAAAAACCTGATCTCAGCGATCCTACGTTAAGAGCCAAACTCGCCAAAGGCATGGGCCACAACTACTATGGCGAACCCGCTTGGCCTAATGACCTACTGTATGTATTTCCCATCGTTATTATGGGATCGTTCGCTTGTATTGTGGCTCTAGCTGTGCTAGACCCAGCAATGAACGGTGAACCCGCAAATCCTTTTGCCACTCCATTGGAAATTTTGCCAGAGTGGTACTTGTACCCTGTATTTCAGATTTTGCGATCGCTTCCTAACAAACTCTTAGGGGTGTTAGCAATGGCTTCAGTACCTCTGGGACTAATCCTCGTTCCTTTTATCGAGAACGTCAATAAGTTCCAAAACCCTTTCCGCCGTCCAGTAGCAACCACAGTTTTCCTCTTTGGAACTCTCGTAACCCTATGGCTGGGTATTGGTGCTGCCTTGCCGTTAGATAAATCTTTGACCTTGGGACTGTTCTAAATTAGTCAAGTTGCTACAAAGCACTTTGACGCCTGTTAATTTCAAGAGCATGTACCGAAGTTATGATGTTTGACGACAAGCCCTCGCCTTTCCAGCGACTACAGCTGCCGTCACTCATACTTCTGAAAGATATGCTTTTCAGAAAAATCAACAGGCGTCAATTTTACTGAACCAGGTTGCATCTTGGATCTTTAGTTTTAGATTTAAAAGTTATTCCCAAATCTAAAATCATTAAAAGATCACAAACACCCGAATTTTCCACTTACTTATCACTTACTTAATATTCAAGTCAAGGTCAATGCTTAGCATAGTGCAGCAAGACCATCTGACGGTGAAGAGCGAACTAAAGCTCCTAAACCAGGTGCAACAATGGTTTGAGCAATTCTGTCTGCAACATTTGTCTCAACTTGGCTGGTCAGAGACCCAACTTTATCGTCTCAAGTTAGCATTAGCCGAAGGCTTTACTAACGCAGTGCGCCACGCTCACTCTGCTTTACCACCGGAAACAAGCATAGAGATTGAGGTGTGCTTATGGATTGACAGGCTGGAGATGAGAATTTGGGATTATGGGAAGCCTTTTAATCCTGATGCGATCGCAGAGCCAGAGCCAGGTACTCTCCAAATAGGAGGATATGGATGGTTTCTCCTCAGACGCTTGGCTGACCATGTTGTCTACGAACGTGGTTCCGATGGTAGGAATTGTTTACTGATAGTTAAATATGCTCTAGAAGGGCAGCATTAGAGGCACAGTATTTCCATATACGAGGAATTCAGTAAAGTGCTGAAAAACAAGTTTACAGGCATTTTCAAATGCGTGGAATCTAAGCCATTGTAGGGGAACAATATATTGTGCCCCTATGCGTGTGGTCTACTCAAGTGAAAAATGCGCTAAGTAATAAAGCTAACAAAAAAGCCAGCCATGTCTTCGTATTTTTGGAAATTTTTATACACGAGGGTGGCATTCAATCCTATGTAAAAGATATTTTTCGCGCTTATCAAGGATTAAGTTCAAACTATCAGGCAGAAGTATTTGTACTGCGAGATAGTTCAAATGATTCAAATCCACTAAAATCCGAAAATTTAAAATTTCATGGCTTTAAAAGCCAATCTCCCCAAATTGGGAGACTCAGAATGATAGCGGCGTTGCTTAAGTGTCTGCTTCAACAACGTCCCCAACACGTTTTTTGTGGACACATCAATCTAGCAATACTTGTACAAACTCTTTGCCAACCATTGGGTATTCCCTACACTGTCCTAACTTATGGTAAAGAAGTTTGGGAACCGCTCAAAAACAGAGAACGTAACGCACTCGCGTCCGCATCCGCAATTTGGACAATTAGCCGCTATAGCCGTGATCGCAGTTGCGCTGCCAATGCTATAGCCCCTAAAAAGGTAAAGCTACTTCCTTGTGCAATTGATGGGAATCAATTTACTCCTGGCCCCAAGTCACCAGCGTTGATGACAAAATACGGCTTAACTCATGCCAAAGTGTTAATGACTGTAGCGCGGCTGTGGCCAGGGGATATTTATAAAGGTGTGGATGTGACTATTCGGGCATTGCCAAAAATCATTGAGGTTTTCTCGGAAGTAAAATATTTAATCATTGGTCGCGGTGATGACCAACCGAGATTAGCTCAGTTAGCACAGGATTTAGGTGTAAGCGAACACGTTGTTTTTGCTGGTTTCGTTCCTACAGAACAGTTAATCGCACACTACCGCCTTGCTGATGCCTACATTATGCCTTCCCAAGAAGGTTTTGGCATTGTCTATCTAGAAGCGATGGCATGTGGAGTGCCAGTACTGTCTGGTGACGACGATGGTTCAGCTGACCCCTTGCAGGATGGTAAGCTGGGATGGCGAGTTCCCCACCGCGATCCGAATGCTGTGGCTAAAGCTTGTATAGAAATTCTTACAGGAAATGACCAACGTTGTGATGGGCATTGGCTACGAGAACAAGCGATCGCTAATTTTGGGATGTCAGCCTTGCAAAAACGTCTGCAAGAGCTACTTTGAAGGGCATTGGGCATTAGGCATTTATTATTTCTCCGTGTCCCCCTTCCCTCCTCATCCCAATTATTGACTATTAACTAAACTCGCTATCCTAGAAGGAGAGCAACACGAAATTTCAAAAATGAGCCTTAAATCTTTTCAATTGAATCTTGTAAATCTTCGCCCTTGGCTCACCTTGTTAGCAGTTACTTGGTTGCTAGCATCTTTAGGCTTGGGCTGGTTAGTTAATTCGTTGCTAATTATAGTTGGGTTGCTGTTATTGGCACCCGTGCTTGCGTTCTTTGGGTTTCGCTGGTGGCTAAAACGTAACTTAGTAGCCGATCGGTGTCCTGTCTGCCGATATGAATTTACAGGTTTAAATAATAGTCAGTTGCAGTGTCCTAGCTGTGGAGAACAGGTGTTAGTACAAAGTGGCCATTTTCGGCGCTTCACACCAGATGGCACAATTGACGTAACAGCAGTCGAAGTACCAGCGCAATCATTGGAAGATTAAAGGGAACAGGGAACGGGGTATGAGGGAAGCAGTATTTCTTCTATTCGTTGCTTGTGCTTCAAAGCGCTAGTTAGAAGCTCACGTCTAGCCCATTACTAAAGTTTGAAAGCGTCGGTCTTCCCGAATTTTGTCGAAATCAGAGTCAGTTTTTGCCATTTCTCGACATTCATCAGGATTGAGTTTGATTACTTGCTGCAAGTTCGCAATCGCTAAATCAGCGTTACTTAGTAAGCCGTAACAGCAAGCCTTGTTATACCAGGCTTCGTGTTTATCAGGTTTAATTAGTAATGCTTGATCGTAGGATGCGATCGCATCTTGATATTGTTCTAGATGCGTCAGTGCTAATCCTCGGTTATTCCAGGCTTCGTGTTTGTCAGGTTTAATTGATAATGCTTGGTCGTAGGATTTTACCGCATCCTCATATCTTCCCAAATTACGCAGAGCATTGCCCCGGTTGTACCAAGCTTCGTGTTTGTTAGGTTTAATTGATAATGCTTGGTTGTAGGATTTTACCGCATCCTCATATTTTCCTAAATTAAATAAGGCATTGCCGCGATTCTTCCAAGCTTTATGTTTGTCAGATTTAATTAATAATGCTTGGTCGTAAGATTTTACCGCCTCTTCGTATTTTCCTAAATTAAACAGGGCATTACCCCGGTTATTCCAGGCTTCATCTTTATCGGGTTTAATGGAAATTGCTCGGTCGTAGGATGTTATGGCATCTTCATATCTTCCTAAATTAAATAGGATATTGCCGCGATTGTACCAAGCTTCATGTTTGTTGGGTTCAATCAATAATGCTTGCTCATAGGAAGTTACAGCATCCTCATACCTTCCTAAATCACCAAGGGCATGACCCCGATTGTACCAGGCTTCCTCGTTGGGTTGAATCGCTAGTGCTTGATCGTAAGACGCGATCGCTGCTTCTAATTCACCCAAGTTCTTGAGAGAATTACCGCGGCTGTACCAACTGTAATTATCTTCGGGTTTAATAGCGAGTGCTTGATTATAAGATTCGATTGCCTCGGCAAATTGTCCTAAGTTTCGTAATGCATTGCCTCGGTTAACCCAGGCTTGATGTAAATTTGGTATAATTGCGATTGCTTGGTTATAGGATGTCAACGCCTCTTCATGTCGTCCTAAATTCCGCAGGGCAATTCCGCGATTGTTCCAAGCTTGATGTAAATCTGGTTTGATAGCAACCGCTTTGTCATAGGATGCGATCGCTCCTTCATGTTGTCCATCTTCATCTAGAACGTTACCTCGATAATACCAAGCTAAGTAATCATCGGGTTTAATTACTAACATTTTGTCGTAAGCGGCGATCGCATCTGCAAAACGTCCCAAGCGACTCAGTGCAATACCCCGATTACCCCAAGCTTGATAATAATTGGGTTGAATTTCTATCGTTTTATCCCAACAGGCAATAGCTTCTTGATGGTGGCTTAGTAGGGACATTTCCACACCAAAATTTAGTAGCAGGCGCTGCATTTCTGTAGGATGCTGATCCGCCAGCTTTAACATTAACTGAGTAAACGCTAAGGCATATTCTCTAGCTTCTATGTGAATACCCTTAGCTTCTATTTGCCCATCTCGCGGTTCCAGAATGCGTTCAGCATGAATTAAAAAGTTGATCGCAGCCTTAATTTGCCAACGATATCGCAACCGTTGCCAACAATTGCCACCTGCCAACATTCGTGCTGTCGCTTCTACTATAAAACGATATAGTGGGAGGTCGAATTGCCGTAGTAAATCTACTGCATCATAAATGTAGCGGCTAGCAGGGTATCTCTGGATTGATTCCTGATAGCGATTTCGCCATGTCTTTCCCAAACTTTCGCGGTAAGTGTCCGAATTTAAAGGTAAACCATCATTTCTGAGACGCTGAAGATTCTCGACTACATTTCTGAAAGTAGCATCGTTGCGTCTTGCCAATTCAGGATACTGTTGTGGCTGGGTGGGGATATTCGTTTTGGGGACAGTTACTGTTAACACATCAACAATTGCCTGATCTTCAGGTTCTGGCAATTCATAAAGCCGAAATTGCTGCCACAGCTTGGGATATTTTTCCCATTGCAGCTTTTCCCAAGCGCTTGTCTCCTCTAAAAAGTCTGGTTGCTTTTCATTACGCGCTGTAGCAATCACGCGGATTTCAGCTTTACCACAAAAATATTCGTATTTAGTTAAGGTATCGAGTAGTCGCTGTTGCAAAGGTACTGTAAACTTTTCTACCAGACTTTTTTCGGCTTCTGGTGATATCTCCTCATAACTGCGGAAGATTTTCTGATTGAGGTCATCTAAGAAAAACAATAACTTGCGATCGCCATCAATTGACCTTGGTAATCTAGCCGGAATATCCAGCCATTCATTTGGTTTCAGGTAAAGCACTGTCCAACCTGCTTGATTGAGATGCTTGGCCAATTCCGTTGCTTCCCGCGTTTTTCCCAGTCCGGTGCGCCCTACAATTAACACCCAACGATATTCCTCTAGCTGCTGTTGGAGTTCCCGGCGGATGTTGCGATTCGCTACCCGGTTTTGATAGGTGATATTGCGGTCTGCCAAGGGGTCTTTGTCATCACCGCCGAGAATGCGCTGCATCAAATCTGAACTTTGAGGTTTAATGACCTCAAAGGCAAAATTTTCCGCAGGAATGCGCCGCTGGCGTTGTCGCCACATCAGCCACCAGAAAAAACTGACAACGGCAGGCAAAATAGTAGGCAACCCGCCGGAAAGCAGGTTGTCAATAAATTCTTTATTTTCTGTATAGAAGTTGAGAATTGGCTCCAGAATGTTGAACACCCCTTGCTATACTCCAATTCAAAATTAAAAAATTCTTGGGTTTTGAATTTAGCATTTTGAATTTCCCGCAGGAGTTAATCTGCAATCAATTCCACCGCATCTTTTCCATCCCAATCTTGTAAGTAAACTCGAACAATCTCCTCTTTAGCAGTGGGTAGCTGCTTGCCAATAAAATCTGGGTGGATTGGTACTTCACGATGACCTCTGTCTACCAGGACAGCCAAACGAATCACCTCTGGTCGACCGTATTCATTGACTGCATTTAAGGCAGCGCGAATTGTCCTGCCTTTAAAAATGACATCATCCACCAGAACAACCGTTTTTCCTGTGAGGTCAAAAGGAATATCAGTTTTAGCCGGAGTCCGCAACCCAATTTGGTCAAGGTCATCCCGATAAAATGTAATATCTAATGCTCCCACTTCTACAGGCACACCTTCAAGTGTTTCAATCTGCCGGGCTAGTAATTTGGCTAATACTACACCTCTAGTATAAATACCTAACAATACTAATTGAGATAAATCACGCGTCCGCTCGACAATCTGAGAAGCAAGACGAGTGAGAGTACGACGCAGTTCTTCTGACGAAAGAATTTCAACTACTTTTACAGACATAGCAATAGCTCGATACCCTGAGTAGTTAGCAGTTATCAGTTATCAGTCTGTATACTACGTACTGTTTACTGATGACTAATTACCAATTTTCTATATCATTACCTGTTTGCGAGTATTAATAATATAGCGATCGCTACCCCCAACCAAAGCAAAAAGCAATATCTAGTTAATTGCAACGCGGACTGAATACTGACTAAAGTAATCGGATAAATGTCATCTCCCAACAGAGGCTTATGCTTAGGTACGCCACCATACCAGTTTGTACCTCCCATTTGTACGCCTAAAGTTGCTGCATAGGCGCACTCACTCCAACCCGAATTCGGGCTAGGATCACCAACTGCATCTCGACAACAGATGCGCCAAATATACAAAGGTTTAGCTGATAACAGTGCCAGAGTTATTACAGTTAACCGACAAGGCAGCCATGTTAAGTAATCTTCTAACCGCGCACTAAACCACCCTAAATAAGTATAGGGTGCTTCTCGGTAGCCCACCATTGAATCAAGAGTACTACTGGCTTTGTATGCTAGAGCTAGTGGAACTGCCCCTACAAATGGAATAAATACTCCGACAATTGCGTAAAAGAGTGGAGCCATCACTCCATCGGTGGCATTTTCCGTTACAGTTTCAAGGACGGCTCGCAAAATTTCTGGTTTTGAGAGGTTTTGAGTATCTCGACCAACGTAATTACTTAAAATATCACGCGCCTCTTCTACCTTTCCCAATGTTAAAGGTTTTAAAACAGTAACCGCTGCTGCTCTCAAGCTTCTAAGAGCAAAACAGCTCGCTAGAAGAATGCATTGTACAGCAATTGCGAATAACGGATGCAACCATTTGGCACTTTCAATTATCAAAGCGCTAATGACGCCGCTACCAATTATTAAAATAATGCCTAGTAAAATACCAGCTATTCTTTGTGTTAGGGAATTATGGCAGTATTTCAGAGACAGTTTGGTAAGACGAGAAATTACCCACCCCATAACTTGTACTGGATGAGGCCAACCCCAAGGATCACCAATTAAGTAATCTAAAGCAGCAGCAATAATTAAAATAACAGCTGATGTCATTTGTCTTTTGAATAACCAAGCCCTTCCGGGGCGGGAACAGGCGACAGAGAGCGGGGAGCAGGGAAAGAGTAAGCCCAGAAGATAAAGGAACTGAGTAACTAAATTTATTTATGAAAAATAACAAATATTTGAAACGAGGCGGCTTACCCCCATGTTTTAATGCGTCCAGGCTAAAATCCCCTATTTTGAAGTATGGGTATTAACAGGTAATACCAATGACTAATGTATATTGACTAAACTACAAAGTTAGCTTCTTCTCCAAGAGAAGCTTGCCAACTACGAGCATCATAATAAAGGTCAGCCAGAGTAATACTGTATAAAGCTTCTTTTAATTTTTGATTGAGTCTCTGCCAGAGGGTAAATGTTACCCAATCTTCAGCTTGTGCTGTTGTTGGCGAGTGGTGAGGTAAAGAAGTAATGGTTTCACCGACTGATTCTAGAATTTGTCCTATAGAGATTTGTGCAGGCTCTCGTGCTAATTGATATCCACCAATGCTGCCACGAATCGATTTCACTAACCCAGCACGACGCATTTCTATTAGTAATTTTTCTAGGTATGGAGCAGGGATATCTTGGCGATTGGCAATAGCTCTCACAGACACAGGCCCATACATTGGCTGTAAGCTTAAATCAAGCAATGCCTTGACACTGTAGTGTCCTCTCGTAGTTAGTTTCATCCTCAAAAGCTTCGTTTATTTGTCATCTGTTCAGATGTCAGTTGTTTTATATTAAACACTGATCGCTGACTAATGACTAAGGATCAGTTTTGCTTATCATTTTCTACCTCAATTATCCAGATAGGCAAGTAGACAATATTTTTAGCGCTACTTTAGAAAACTTAAACAAGTATAGTCTAGCAGTAATTCACAACATATATATAGTTATCAGCATTGCCAGGATTATACAAAATATATTGTCTTGGCAATATTGCTAATAGAGTAACAATTTAGCCTATGAATGTAATATACTTGGCAAGGCTGAAATAAAAACTAAAGGATACTGTTCCTACTAGCTCAATGTCAGCTAAAATAAAATCGATTCAAACACTTCAAACATTCGTTTTCAACCTAAGTTGATGCCTAAACAGAAAAAAATTGAACCCCTAGTCGGTGAAGAACTGCTCAGAAAAGTCAAAGAACTAGAGAACGAGAGCAAAGAAGATAAAGCTAAGAAGTGCGGCTACTATACAGTTACCAAAAACGGTATAGAGCGCGTCAATATGATGAAGTTCTTAAACGCGCTAATTGATGCCGAAGGCATTCAATTGGATAGCACACCCAGTGCTAATGGGCGCGGCGGACGTAGTGCTAGCTATAGAATTAGTGTGCAATCCAACGGGAACTTGCTGATAGGTTCCGCCTATACGAAACAAATGAATCTCAAACCAGGAGATGAGTTTCTCATCACTTTAGGTAAAAAGCATATTCGTCTGAGACAGGTAGATCCAGAAGACAGAGAAGATGCTGAAGCCATAGAAGCCACTGCTTAATAACTAGTCAGTTGTCAGTTGTCAGTTATCGGTTGTTGATATTTTACGCTGACTACTGACTATTGATTGAACGACTAATGACCACATCTGTTGTGGATAGCATTGGTAAATAGCTGTGAAGTGACTTACGCATCACTGCTAAATTGCAGGTAAGTGTAATTTGCTCCCTTTCTAGTAGGCCTAAAATCCGTTCATGGTTGTCTCTGGCTACCACAGGTAACTGATGCAAACCCCGGAGCGCCATGCGATCTAAAGCTTCAGATAAAGGTTCATCTCTCCAAGCATAGAGAATTTCAGTGGTACAAATATCTAGAAGAGTTTGACTGGATAAATAACCCGGAATTTCAGTTGGCGAATTCTGATAAGATTGCCCAAGCCGGAGGGTGCGATTAATATCTTCCAGAGAAATAATCCCAACTAAATGCTCGGCTTCATCAACTACTAAAGCACTATGACAGCGATCGCGTGCCATTTCCATAGCTGCTTCTAACACCCCAAGAGTTGTTGGCAACTTTTTAGGGCAAGTTAACATTGCATCTTCTACTAAAATTTGCTGCAAAATTTCTGTTTTTTCGTCTTTCAATTCCGAAAGACCAATTTGTTGCAGATTAGAATTAGAATTAAAATTCGGCTTGATTCGCTCTATTAGCCACACACTTAAACCCACTGCTGCCATTAAAGGTAAAACAATGCGGTAGTCGCGGGTTAATTCAAACAGCATTAAAATTGCCGTTAACGGTGCTCTGACACTAGCAGCCAGAACTGCTGCCATTCCCACCATGGCATAAGCAGGCGGTGCAGCCATCAGTTCCCCAATTGCAGGGGCTATCAAAGTCAAAATTTTGGCATAAGCCGATCCGAAAGAAGCACCCAGAAACATCGCTGGTGCAAACAACCCACCTACGAAACCACTACCAGTACTAACTGCTGTCATCAACAGCTTCACCAGCAGTAGTGCTACCAACAAGGGTAATGAAAACTCCACATCTTGCAGCATCGCTTGTACAGTGCCATAACCGATGCCCAAAATTTGCGGAAAATGCAAAGCTAATACGCCGACAATGACACCACCAATAATTGGATGTATGGGCTTAGGAATTCTTCCCACAAAAGCAAAACCGGGAATCTGGCCAGCAAAGCAGGCTTTGGCTAAACGAATTGATTCCTTATATGCCAGAGATACGAGACTTGCCCCTAAACCCAACCCTAAATAAAGCGGTAATTCCAAGGGACTGCGGACTTGATAGACAGGTAAAGCAAAAGCAGGTTGTGCCCCTAAACCGATTTGAGCAATTAATGCCGCCACTACCGCTGCTAGCAGCACTACACTTACAGCAGAGGTAGCAAAAGAAGTAGCACCCATCACCACTTCTAGAGCAAAAAACACTCCGGCGATCGGAGCGTTAAATCCAGCTGCCAATCCAGCAGCAGCACCAGCACCCAAAAGCAAGCGCTGTTGCTCTTGGGATACTTGTAGCACCAATGACAATAACATGCCAAAATTGGCACCTATTTCTACACTTGGCCCCTCTGGGCCCAAAGAAGCACCGCTTCCTAGTGACACAGATGCCGCTAACATCTTAGTTACTGGACGTAATGGTTGTTTGATCTCTTTTCCTTGGGAAGCCGCAATCAAAGATGAAAGCCCAGGCCCAAAGTCTTGAGTGCGCCAGCGCATCAATCCGACGATTAATCCGCCAAGAGTGGGAACACAGGCTAAAGTCCACGCACCCCAAACACCGATAGCGCCCATTAAATTTTCCAGCATCAAGCTATGAATTAGCTGGATTAAATAATGAAAAGTAACTACACCCATACCTGTACCGCCGCCAATTAAAATGGCTAAAAGCAGCACAACAGTTTCTATAGATGGTTGAAAACGGTTAATTAAGCGGGCTAAACGGGCGGAAGGTGAAGGAAAGGCAGGTTGTTCAGTCACCTTCCTCAATTCAGTGGGAGGCAAGAGAGTCATTGACAGGTGAGGTAAATGTAAGAAAAAATTTAAATTTTTATCTGTTACTTCTCATTGTGAGCCATTATTTAGCAACCAGACAAGTTAGGTTGATTGGCAGAATTTACAAAGTTTTAGTTAAAAAAAATTCTACTGCTTAAAATTTTTATGGCGAGAATGGTTAAATGAGAGAGAATTAATAGTTAAGGGTCAACAATAGGTGGTAAATTACGATTCCATAAGGACTCCATCTTTGTAAAAAAAATACAGTATGTATAGGCTGGGTGGTTGCATTATAAGCAAATAGTAAAGGAGAGCCATTCTCTACAAAATCTAGCTATACTCGTGTTGCGACTATTGAACCATCCTTAGTAAAAATAAAACTGTATGTATGATTAATGACTCATGTAAGACCATACCGATGAGTCTACTAAGCATTGATCAGGGCTTCAATATAGCTAGCTATTGTTTATAGAGTAAGTAAATGGACTAGGCGGACAAGGTAGATGAATACACACACCTTTGATAATCATTACGTTACTTGCCCAATTTGCCAGAGAAATGCCGCGCAGAAACCAATTAAGACGTGCATTGGCTTGTTTAGCTGTCCGTATTGCCAAGAACGGCTAGTAGTTTGCCAGAGTGGGCATTATGTCCGCGATCCTTTTACTCTCAAACAGATGATCGTATCTTCGGCGCTACGGCGTCAAAGCAGACCGTTAGCTAGGATTATACGAGATTTCGTTTTCCTTAAACGTCCTGTGGTAGCCCTGGTTGTGGGAGGTGCTATTCTTTTGAGTACGATTGCCATAACACAGCAGAACACAAGCTGTGATCGTCAACCGATTGAAAAAACAGAGAAAATAAAAGAAGTAAGGGAAAATTCGCAATAAATATATTTACTTTTATAATTGCTTTTGTCTGCTTTTATACACTGTTAATTAAAGTATAATAACACCGTATATTTTCTACAACAGAAAGTATACGGTGTTATTTCATCCCTAAACCTATGGCAGAAAGTACTTTTGCACTTTTGTGATAAAAAGCCAACTTACCGAAAGTCGGCGAGAAAGCCTACTCCTTCAAGGGGTGGGATGAGCTTAAGGTAATTTCTACATTAGGCCTGATGCTGGGATGAACAGTAAAGATGGCGTTATGTTTACTAAGCAGCTTTCGAGTAGATGCTGACATAGAAAACTTAACAATTCAAGGTGAATCCTGAATTAAAAATTTTAGATTGTCCCCATTAATAAATTTTGGGTAGGTTCTTTGTGAATCTAAAATTTTGCGATCACTTATGAGGTAAAACGTTTAGAAATTGACAAAAGCAGGATTAGGGATTGTAGCCTCACACTTTGAGATGTTTACAACCGATTGGTATCTTTTGTAATCAGTTTCCAACCTTCAGTTTGGTCAATTAGCTTAATGGAATCCAGGTGGAGATTGTTATAAGCAGATGCATTAATTAGAAAGTAGGGTTGCCCATTGTAATGCCAATAGTATTGTAGTTCCCCCAGGGATGCCGGAATAATAGTGCGATCGCTATAAAAATCCAACGAAGGACGGCTGTAGGGAAAAGATGTGTAAATCTTCCTAACAGCTGGATTTGCTCGCGCTATCATGCTAGCGACTGGTTTAACTGGATAGGCTTCCCATAATTCCCAAACCCAATAGTTAGATTTCATTAACAGCAACAGTGAAATATAACTTCCCCAAAACAAAATCTTGAGGAATTGGCCATCGCCTCTCTCTGCGAGAATAGCTGCTAAAGTCATGGTTAGAGCAATAGCTGCAAAAATCATCTGTAAGTCTGTTTTCGGTACTGTACCCCAACTAAAAAAAATGCTACCAGCAGAAGCCACTACAGCAAGTAGGGCCAACCCAGCCACCCAAGAACGGGGATAAGGTGACATTAAAGGTAAATTTTCTGTCTCTGTTAGCTGGGCACCAAAAGCTAAAGCTAAACTAGGGTAAATCGGGAATAAGTACCACAGAAGTTTGGTTCCCATAAAGGAAATTATTAGCAGGTAAACACCACTCCACACCAGTACTAGTTTTGCCCAGCTAAGATTGCGATTTTCCCAAGTTAAGCGTAGGCTTTGTGGCAAAAAAAGTAACCAAGGCCAGGCGTACATCATAATTTCCTTGAGATAATACCAATGTAGTCTGGAGTTATCCTCAGAAACTGTGCCAATTCGGTTAATCGGTTGATCTATAAAAGCAACCTGCATGAAAGTATGACCATAGTGCAATAGCTGGGCGCTATACCAACAAAGTGCTGGCAAAGTGCCAATGAAGATTGCTATCCACAAATAGTAACTAGTCAGTAGCCTTGGTGTGTCCCAAAACAAAAATACAATTGCGATCGCACCTAGCAATATGCCTAACATTCCTTGAGTCAGACAGATTAATCCAAAGCCGATGCCAATGCCAAGACAGTAGCGCAAATCTCGGCGCGATCGCAATACACACAACATCATTATCATCAAAAAACTTACTACCGTGCCATCCAACATCGCCAATCGTCCATGACGCACTACAGGTAGCATTGTGAGGTAGATTAAAGCGCTGTAAATAGCTGCCCATCGTTGGCGAAATATTTCTCGCCCAATGCAATACAGTATAGGTACTGATAAGGATGTTAAAATTGCTCCTGGTAAGCGTGTAGTCCATTCATTAACGCCTCCAAGGGAATAAACCCAAGCAATTAGCAAATGCATCAAAGGTGGCTTGTCATGATAAGGTTCACCTCCCAAAGTTGGGTAAAGCCAACCCATTGAACCTGTTGGAGAACGCAAAATCTCACGGGCAACCTGTGCCACAGTACCTTCATCCCAATCTCGTAGCGGTGCGCCTCCAAGATTTACGCTAAATAGTAACACTGCCGCCAAAAGCAGCACTATTAACCATACCCCATCAATCCATTTTTCAATCGTCCGATGCTGTTTTCCTAGATGACCCCAAATAAAGCTTCCTTCTTGCATATTCTATGATAATCATTTTACTTGCTGGTTTGATTACATAGAGATCAAAGCGAGTCTCTAATGTTGCCACCCAGTAACAACCTGTGGGTTTAACAATTGCTAGATTCCAAATTAACTCAAATTTTTCTGAATAGTAAATTTTTTTTATAAGAAAATCGCCTAATTTTTTTATTTAAGTTTACTAAAGATATTGCCTAAAAAGTTGATACAAGTAAGCCGATTTTAAAAGTTTGTATAACTAAGTAATTACTGTGACTAAGGAATTTGATATTTATTTAGTTAATTACTAAAATTTCCTGTTTTAATAACTCAGGGACACATGGTGACAGTGTTTAAATTATCATGTATAACCTCAGCAACCCAACCGTTTTTGGATTATTGGTGATTTTCAAAACCTAAAAATAGATAAAATAATTACAAATATAAAATTTTATTTCTGATAGGATTGCCACAAAAACTTGATAGTAAAAGTAGCAAAAATAGCTAAATTAATTAAATCATCAGAAAGCTATAGCTATTAAAAAATAAAAATAATTTCTAAATGCCACTCTTTATCTTGACGAATAATTTCAATCTGGCGAATGAATTCTCGAAAGTAAAATCTTCGCTCGGCTTCTGATAAATCTAGCCAAAATTGCGGAATTGAAACAGCTTGGGCAACAGAACGCAAGTTTACAGGTGGGAGAGTCGCTAGCTTTGCTTGGAGTGCAGAAATTTCTGTGCGGAGTTTGTATACTCTCAACTTTGCGGTTTCAGTATCTAAAACTCCAGTTTCTACTAAAGCAGGTATTTGAGTGAGTATTTCTTGCTGACGAGCGATCGCCTCTCCTAAACTATTCTTAATTGCATCCAACTGCGGAAAATTCACCCCCGCCACTGCTAGGGGTAAATCCTGGCAAACTTTTGTAATTGTATTTTCTAAAATCTTTTCGTAGGGAATGGCGCGACACTTGGGGCGTTGGGGACAGCTAATAGGACGTAAATAAAGATACTCTTTGTCTTGGTATCGTTGGGTAACGCGGGTAACAGTCATGTGAGACTGACACTCGCTACAAACAACCAACCCAGCCAAAGAACGCGGCGCACTCGCACTTCGAGATGGTAAACGACTATTACGGCGCAAAAGTCGATCAACTTGGGCGGCTTCTTCCTGGGAAATTATGGGAATGTGAGTATTAGAGATAATTGCGCCATCTTGATAAGCTATATTGCCTCGGTAAACTGGATTAGTCAGCCAGCGCCGTCCCGTCGTCACAGAGATTTTCTTACCGTATTTTTTTGCCAAGTAACGGACTGCACCCCGCAAGGAACCATAAAGCAAAAATTGTTCAAAAAAATCTTTGACTACTGGGGAAGTACTGCGGTCAACAATGTATTTATCTTTGCTGCGACGGTATCCATAAGGCGGTTTGCCAGGTGGAGGCGCGGTATCCAGACGGCTACGGGCGTGTCCTTGGCGGATACGGTGGCTACGCTGCTGACGTTGAATTTCGTGTAGCAATTTCAGCAATTCGGCGCGGAGATTGCCATTTTCCGATGTGTAGGGTTGTTCAGTAGCAATGACAACTATACCGATTGCTTCTAGTTCACTGAGGCGATCGCTCACTTCCTTTACAGTATCACCCAACTCTTCCAAGCGGCGGATTAATAGATAATCTGCTGGTTCAGCTTTGCAATCAGTGAATAATTGTTGTAATTCAGACCGCTGACCTAAATCATAATAAATCCGATCCACTTCCCATCCCCAATTACTAGGATCAGGTGGGGTTTCTAATAATGGATCACTATAACTGTAGGCAATGATTTTCATTCGTCATTGGTCTTTTGTCATTAATATTTTGTCAATAGTCAAGAGTAATTAATTATTCTCCTTATTTCCAATGCCCCATGCCCCATGCTCAATGCCCAATGCCCCATTCACTGCTGACTCAATTCGATAATATTCCCATCCGGGTCTTGGATGAAGAGGGCAGCACGACCAGAAGCGCTGGCTTGGATGGGATAATTGTGAGCCAGCAATTCCTGCTTGGCGATGTCTAAATCAGTAACCGAGAAAGCAAAATGAGGGTTACGTCCCCATTTTTCATTTTGGTTTTCTGTAGGAACAGATGGCGCAACTATTAAATGAATTTGATAGTTGCCGACTTGATACCATGCACCAGGGTATTTCAGGGAACGATTAATTTTGGTTAGTCCCAATACTTTGCCATAAAAGTGTTCGGAGCGTTCGAGGTCAGTAACAAGAATGGCGGTATGGAGACTGTTGGTAATTTGCATGGCCGATAAATGCGATCGCGTCTATTTAAATTTTGACCTATTTCAACCACAGAAGATGCAAACGCATGGTGTGCCAATTGGCCTAGTGATCGTCCCCCCATTTGTTGCAAACGTTTTGATTTTATTTATGGATCAGGCAACATCCATAACAAACATCAAAGCATTTGTTACAGACGTTTTAATTTTATTTATGGATCAGGCGACATTCATAACAAACATCAAGGCATTTGTTGTAAACGTCTTGATGATATTTATGGATCAGGCAACATTTATAACAAACATCAAAGCATTTGTTGCAAACATCGTAATAAAACCAGGAAATCGGTTAAATTTGCAATAAACTCGTTTGGGACAAGCGACGCTATAACCTAGCTTGCCCCAATTCATCCCACTGTTCTGCAACGCTATTTCTTCCTTGCCTCTTGCAATTCACTGCGATCGCGCTTCGGCGGCGGCGACTTCTAGCAGTGTCTTCAATACTGAGTCAGGATTGAGGCTGATTGAATCAATTCCCTGTCCTACAAGGAAACGGGCGAATTCTGGATAATCGCTGGGTGCTTGACCGCAGATACCGATTTTCCGTCCTTGCTGTTTGACTGTGCGGATTGCTTTAGCTATGATTCGTTTCACAGCTTGATTGCGTTCATCAAAGAGATGCGCTACTAACTCCGAATCCCGATCTAGTCCTAAAGTTAATTGAGTTAGATCATTTGAGCCGATGGAAAAGCCATCAAATATTTTACAGAATTCATCTGCCAATAGTACGTTACTGGGCAATTCACACATCACGTAGACTTGTAAATTGTTTTCGCCTCGCACCAAACCATGTTTTGCCATCTCTGCAAGTACGCGCTGACCTTCTTCGGGGGTGCGGCAGAACGGTATCATTAAAATTACATTAGTTAAGCCCATTTCATCCCGTACTCGCTTCATAGCTTGGCACTCTAGAGCAAAGCCTTGACGATAGCGATCGCTGTAGTAGCGAGAAGCACCACGCCAGCCAATCATCGGGTTTTCTTCGTTGGGTTCAAACTGTTTGCCACCAAGGAGATTAGCGTATTCGTTACTCTTAAAGTCCGACAAACGGACAATCACAGGTTTGGGATAGAAAGCAGCTGCTATAGTACCAATTCCTTGAGCAAGTTTATCTACAAAGAATTGCTTTTTATCTGCATATTGGATAGTTAACTCGGCAATTTGGCGTTTAGTAAGTTCGTCTTCCAACGCATCAAAGTGAATTAAGGCTAGCGGGTGTGTTTTGATGCGGTTGGCAATAATAAATTCCATCCTTGCTAATCCCACGCCATCGTTAGGAATAGCCGCTAAACTGAATGCTTCTTCTGGATTGCCCACGTTCAACATAATTTGAGTACGGGTACGAGGCAATTTTTCTAAGGGTAGTTCTTGTACTTCATAAGGTAATAAACCTTGGTAAACTTTTCCAGTTTCACCCTCAGCACAACTAACGGTGATTTCTTGCCCTGTCTTTAATATAGTTGTGGCATTACCACAACCGACAATCGCCGGAACTCCCATCTCTCTGGCAATAATTGCTGCATGGCAAGTACGTCCACCAGAATTAGTGATAATTGCACTGGCACGTTTCATAATTGGTTCCCAATCAGGGTCAGTCCGGTTTGTAACCAGTACCTCTCCTGGTTGGAAAAGCTGAATTTGCTGCACATCCAGAATGACTCTAGCTTTACCTTGCCCGATCATCTCACCCACGCTACGACCTGTGACAAGAGGCACGGGTGCACAGGGGCGGAGGGGCAGAGGGGAATTTGAAGCTCTTTTCTCCTCTGCTCTCCGAAGTTCGCCCGGAGGGTTTCCCTCCTTGCGACTTCTCTTCCTGCTCCCTTGCTCCCCTGCTTCCTTTACGAGGTGATAACTACGCAGCACGTTTTTGGTTTTCTGAGACTGTACTGTTTCGGGACGTGCTTGGACAATAAATAGCTCATTAGTGATGCCATCTTTTGCCCATTCAATATCCATCGGTGTGTATGTACCGCGTACTTGGGAATAATGTTCTTCAATGAGGCAAGACCAGTGGGCAAGTTGTAAAATTTCCTCATCATTGAGCGCAAATACGCTGCGTTCAGAAGGTTGAACTGGGATATTTTTGGTCAATTTTGTGCCGCCCTGGTCATAGACCATTTTAATTTCTTTACTACCAAGGCGTTTTTCTAGAATTGAGCGATATCCCTGTTTCAAAGTAGGTTTAAATACTAAATATTCATCTGGATTAACTGCTCCCTGGACAACATTTTCGCCCAAACCGTAGGTAGCGGTAATCAAGGCAGCATCTTTAAACCCTGTCTCAGTGTCGATGGAGAACATGACGCCAGAACTTGCCAGGTCAGAACGTACCATTTTTTGCACACCTACCGATAGAGCAATGTCAAAATGGTCGAAACCTTTTTTTTGACGATAGGAAATGGCACGGTCAGTAAAAGTTGAGGCGAAGCACTTGTGGCAAGCTTCTAATACAGCTTGTAGCCCGTGGACATTTAAATAAGTTTCTTGCTGTCCGGCAAAGCTAGCGTCGGGTAAGTCTTTAGCAGTAGCGCTGGAGCGAACTGCTACATCGGTATCGGCATCATATTGTTGACAAAGACCTAAGTAAGCTCTGGCGATCGCTTCCTGTAATTCTAAAGAAAATGGATTCTGGAGTATTAACAACCTAGCTTTTTTACCACGCTGCCGCAGATTGTTAACATCTTCAATATCTAAATCTGCAAAAATTTCTCTAAGCTTTGTTTCTAAACCTGCCGCAGAGATGAAGTACCTATAAGCGTAAGCAGTAGTTGCAAATCCTGTAGGAACTTTTATACCTTTGCGCCTGAGCTGCCGAATCATTTCTCCCAAAGAAGCGTTTTTGCCACCTACCAAGGGAATATCTACAATCCCAACTTCACCCAAAGGTAAAACTAAGGCTTGTTCTTTGGAAGCTTGGCGATCCGCTTCTTGATTTTCCCGTATTTCTAGCATCGTTTAAGTTCGTTTAACGTATAAAAATACTTAAGTTAGATGTATTAGTTATTTCTAGGCTTAAGTTTCACACTTATATTTATACGCACATAATTTGAGGATCTTGTGAGGATGTAGCTAATACTACTGTGCTTGCTAACGTGGAACTACGAGCAAGTAACATCAAGCGACTCTACAAAGTTTTTGGAATGCAATTCACATCTAGCATCATCAGAGTCATGCATGAGCAAATGTGTACAAAGATTGCAAAAATAAAAATCCTTTAATCTTCCTCACAAGTTCCTCATATTTAAAATTTATCCTCAAAATATAAAGAGTTTGTTTTTAATTGTGACGTGCTTAAGAATCGGCTGAAGTGATTTTCAAGAACGTTCTTTATTAATTAGGTTTTCTAAAAAATATGAATTACTGCCCTTGCTGTTCTGATGTGCTGCTACAACATATAAATGGTTCTAAGATTTACTGGTTTTGCCGCCACTGCTGGCAAGAAATGCCAGAATCTCTGAGCCAACGAGTCGGTCTATTATCCGAAAATGTTGTAGAAGAGCTACCTAAAATCCTTCATCACCAAAAGAAAGCTATTACTACGGTTTATTCCAAGAAACGGACAAGTACTATAAATGGGTGGATAGGAAGGCAAGATATCCCTGCCTAAAAGCATCAACCAGCTACAAGCTGCTAGTGTAACGGTAAATCTCAGTAACCTATCCGAACTGTCTCACAAACTTAAGAGCAACTTGCAACCATCATTGCGCTCAAATTCGCCATCCCTCAAGTTTTCGTAAAAAGGCTCTCAAGTGATATTATTTCCGTTCATTTGGCCATAATCAAAACTTCCCCGCCTCCCTTCATTTCTGGGAGTGCAGCCGCCTGGGTCGGGCTAATCCTTACAACAGCACTGTCTGTGTGTCTGCACGTCGGTATTAATTATGGGTATTGAACTGGACAAGATTTAACCCATACATCGCTGTTCATCCATTTATCAACCTCCGAATCAGCTTCAAGGCTTTCTGGTTTTAAATTTTCATCTTTAATGGTAAATTTTGAAATTGCCACTCGCGCAGTTAAGCTGCTATAAGCTGCTTCAATCTTGTTGCCAATCTTCACAACTTAACAGGTCAATAATTCTATCTCTGAGCAAGAATTCATTGCTTTCTAGCTCAAGCTCAATACTGTCCCAGTCACGGCCGGGAATATATTGATAGAGAGTGTAAATTGGCTGTTGTCGATTAAGTAATCCTTTCTTTACTAATTGCCGTGCTTCTTCCTTGATTAACTGAATGCCATATTTAACAGGAGTATCCATAGCTCGTTACCTCGCTTTTGTTCAAGGAATTAAGGCTAGAGACATTAACTCTTTAGCCTCTAACATAAACATATCTAAAAACGTGGAGACAATTGTGACTAATGAACACAAGGCAGCCACTACTCAAAAGTAAATCGAGATACGAAATGCCTGTATCACAGTGCCACATTCTTGATCAAAACAATTAATTAAGCCTCATTGTTCTAAGTTTAGTAATAGCATGAGCTTTATGTAACTTAAGATATATTGTGCTTAGTAAAAAACCACTATACTTACCAAGTATTCGTCTAGAGCGAAGTTAAATAAATCTTGGTTACGCTGGCATTGTGTTTTTATAAGATAGCAAGTAGCTAATGATTGTCTCCTCTCCCGTAGTGCTGAACTCACTGCATAGCGCAATGATATTAATTCTCTGTTTCTAGCATTTGCTTTGCTGCCAAAAGCTGCTGCCTATGTTCTTCACTGACGGTAGGATATTTTAGATTGAGTTCTTGTAATTTTGTACAGATAATATCTGCAACTGCAAGGCGCGTAAACCATTTGCGATCGGCAGGAATTATGTACCAAGGTGCCCATTCAGTACTAGTATTACTAAAAACATCTTCGTAAGCATTCATATAATCATCCCAAAAAGCTCGTTCACGGGCATCATTGGCAGAAAATTTCCAATTTTTTTCTGGTGTTTCAATTCGCGCTAAAAAGCGCTTTTTTTGTTCGGATTTGGAAACATTGAGAAAAAATTTGAGAATGACTACACCATTATTTACCAAATACTTTTCAAAATTGTTGATTTCTTCAAAACGTTGCTGCCATATTTGGTTACCCTCCGGTAAATGGGGAAGTTGCTGCTTTTTGAGAATTCCCGGATGGACACGAACCACTAATACTTCTTCATAATATGAGCGGTTGAATATGCCAATGCGGCCGCGTTCTGGCAAAGCTTTTGCTGAACGCCACAGGTAGTCATGATCTAATTCTTCTGCACTTGGGGCTTTGAAACTGAATACCTGACAACCTTGGGGATTAACACCAGACATTACGTGTTTAATTGTGCTATCTTTGCCAGCAGCATCCATTGCCTGAAAGATAATTAGCAATGCATAAGTATTTTGGGCATAAAGAATATCTTGATAATGTACTAGTCTTTGAATATCTGCTTGTAATTTTCCTTCAGCATCAGTTTTTTGTTGGTAAATACCCTTATAAGCTGGGTCGTATTGCTTGGCTAAAGAAATCTTTGACCCAGGTTTAACAATAAAAGCGTCATGATTCATATAAAATTTCTCCCTGTGGTATTTATATCTAGCCAGCTTTTACACAACAAAGTATTAAAGTTAGCAAATTGACTTTGGTTTTAAATATCAGATGTTGCGATCGCATGATTGCGCTACGCTTCCTTGCGATCGCTCATCAAGATTTAACGTTTTCGTAGTTTTCGCGGCTTACGGATCGGACGCATTGCTTCTCGACCCAAAATAAACATCCCCGCTACACCCAAGCAGACACACCAAATATATTGATACCAATATTGCCGAATCTGTTCAACTGTCTTAAGTTCTAGTTGTAACGTGTTCAAGTAAAGCAACAACACAAGTATCATTAGCGCGCCAAAACCAACAAAACTTAAACCAACAAAAATCCTTGCAGGACGTAGTTCAAAGTCGCTAATTTCTTCCAAGTTAATTTCTGCTAGTATCTTTAAGGATTCCTCTGCTACAGATGAGGTTGTTTGTAATCTGTTACTTAGCTTAGGCGGTAAAATTGGCACTAGTGTTGCAACTGTGGGACGGCGTAGCAAAGCCTCAGTATCTCGCAGTAATTGCAGCGGTCTACGAGCAGTAGCAGGCTCTTGCAATTCTATATTGTCTGTAGCAGTTGTGGCGGTAGCTTTGCCTTCAAAATCCATACACAGCAAGCCTCAGAATTAACCAGGATGTAAATAGCCTAGCGAATCGGTTAGGGGCTATGCAAATAGCAAGTCCTAATTGTGTAACATTTTGACACAGGGAGTAATCAACTGATCGCGGCGTTCCTCCCACAGCTTCGGGACAAGGGGACAAGGGGCTGGGCAATTTCTTTAATCCCCAATGCCCAATGCCCCATGCCCAATGCCTATTTGTATCAATCTTAAAGTGAAACAGTATCAGAACTCAGCACTTTGATTGGCTTTGTGAAAATCTCCTTTGTGATGACCATTCTGCATGAGAATTAGCTGCTTAAGCGAGCCACTGATACTGCGAGGTTTGGGGACTTCGCCTTTACCTGCGGGCCAGCCTTCACGCTGACGCGAGCGATCGCCATCTGTCTCTTCTGTTTGGTCGTGGAATAAGATTTGTCTGGTGGGATAGGGTAAGTCGATGCCGTTTTCGACTAACTTTTTCTTAATTGCAGAAAGCACCTTGTCCCTTGAGTCTAAAGCATCTGCTCGTCGCGGCGGATTGACCCACCAGCGAACACGGATATTCACAGTGCTTTCATCAAGTTCCATCACCAGTACGTCGGGAGCCGGGTCTTTTAACACAACATTTACACTGTGTAGAGCTTCCAACATTAGTTGCTTGGCCCGGTCAATATCATCATTGTAGCCAATGCCAATATCGTATTCTAACCGACGATTATCAAAGGCGGTGTTGACAGTTACCGAATTTGTAAATAGTTCAGAATTGGGAATGACAATGCGACGACCATCGTAAGTTCTAATACTTGTCGCCCGTGTCTGGATATTTTCTACTGTACCTTCAAAGTCTTTAAAAATAATTTGATCGTCAATTTTGAACGGCTCAGTTAAAAGGATTAAAATACCAGCTAAAAAATTTTGAAGGATGTCGCGGAATGCAAAACCAATTGCTACCCCACTGATTCCCAGTAATTGCACCAAATCACCTGCTCGTAGTGAAGGTATTACAATTGACAGAGAAATAAACAAACCCACTAATACTGTGGCTCCCTGCGCTAATCGTCCTAACACCATGCCCAAATTGCGAGCGTGGCGACGATTGCGGGTAAGGCGCTTGACTAGTTGCTTGATTTGCCCACCAACAAAGACAAATACTGCAAAGACAATCAACGCCAGCACTATGTTAGGCAACAGAATAATGAAGTCCTGAATCATTTTCTGCACCTTGTCCCAAAGTGCGTTTATCTCTGCGTTCATCCAACCTCCTCTTTAACTAATCGTTGTAGATGTTATTAAAAAATTAGGCGGTTAAATTCCTCCTCAGGGTTGTAAATAGGTGCGTTACAAGACAGATTACTAAGCAATTTAAAAGAATATAAAGGCGATGAGGCGATCGCTGATGATAAAATGCGATCGCTTCTGGTAATGCTGAGTTTAAATACGGAAATTTCGTGTTCCGAACTCGGAGTTTCCTGTTCCAAGCTCGGAGTTTCATGTTCCAAGCTCGGAGTTTCGTGTTCCGAACTCGGAGTTTCATGTTCCGAACTCGGAGTTTCATGTTCCAAGCTCAAAGTTTCCTGTTCCGAACTCGGAGTTTCATGTTCCAAGCTCAAAGTTTCCTGTTCCGAACTCGGAGTTTCCTGTTCCAAACTAGAACATTCTTGTTTTAACCTAGAAGTTTCCTGTTTTAATCAATAAACTTCTTGCAAAAATTTAAATTAATACCAATTTGGAAAAGAAACGCGACAAATATAGGAAGTAGGGACACAAAAGTTTCTGCCCCTACAAATGATTGATGTGTTGTAAAAATTTTTTGAATTGGTATAACACTAAAATAGATCCCCCAAACCCCCTTAAAAAGGGAGCTTTAGATGTTCCCCCCTTAAAAACGGGGGTTAGGGGGGATCACAGTTTCAGGCTTCAGTGTGTAAGTCCTAAAAAAACCACAGATGTACACAGATATTTATCGGTATGCATCTGTGTTTATCTGTGGTTCGATATCAAAAACTAATTTCAGTGGATGTAAAAGTTAGATTTTAAGAAGCTGCGGACTGCAATTGTTCAAGTCGCGCCAGTACTTCTGTGCTGTGGATGTTTGGGTTGACTTTGACAAAAGTTTCACGCAGAACGCCTTCTGGATCAATGATAAAACTGTGGCGCATAGATACGTAACCAATCCAAGAACCGTAAGCTTTACTCACTGCACCAGTAGTATCAGCCAATAAAGGAAACTTCAGCTTTTCTGAATCACAAAATTCAGCATGGGAATCAACATCATCAGCGCTAACTCCAACAATCTGGGTATTTTTTTCCAAATATTTAGGCAAGTCTTGCTGAAAACGACGAGCTTCTATGGTGCAACCAGAGGTGAAGTCTTTAGGATAAAAATAAAGAACTACCCACTTACCGCGCAGTTCCGAGAGAGAAATCTTGCCATTGCCTGTGTTGGTTGGCAAAGTAAATTCTGGTGCTGGTTGATTAATTGTAGGAAGTTTGCCACCAAGAGCATCAGCAGCAGGTGTAAAATTCAGCCAACTGATCACCGCAAAACAGGTAGCAATTAATGTACTCAAAAAAGTGCGACGAGAAATCATTGTGCAGAGTAGAATTATAACTTCACACAAGTTTACAATTCTTCCTTACTACTATTCTCATTCTTGATCAGATTCGGGAGCAATAGAAGGAGTATCTGTACTTTCGATGTATTGGCTATCTAGAAGAAAGGCTCCTTTGGCAAAGCGAATACCCCAATATCCGCCAGGGCGACGGTCAATTACTATACCTTCTTCTCCCAAGTGAATTACATCCGGGGGACGTAACATCGGCATGGGATCAGCAGTTTTAACGTAGGGTGGTATCGCTACGACACGTACTTTACTACCAATGGCAAATTCTTTGGACATTTTAAAACAGCGAGGAGTTTTGAATTAACTCATAACTCAAAACTCCTAACTTTTGCTAGGGGGACTAGCCAATTGTCTCATCTGGTGTGAAGGATGGTGCTGAGTAAAGAAGTGAAAAAGTTGTCGCGTAGCGCAACGCACCATCCGAGATTTTCGGTGCATTAGGATGTTCCGCCCATAACGCACCCTACCGAATGAAGACTGCTTTTGCACCCGGTATATCCTCCGCTGGCAAGGGGTTGGAAACTCCGGTTTTGCTCAAAACTCAGCACTTTTATAGGACTTACGCACTGAAGCCTGAAACTCTGATCCCGCCTTCAAAAAGCTACGGTGTACACACAAGTCTTTGAGAGTTGTCCTACAGGCTTTTGATCCCCCCAACCCCCCTTAAAAAGGGGGGCTAAAATCCCTTAAAGTCCTCCAATTTATCGGAGGATAATGACGGATCTACAATGATTTCGGTTTAGTACACAGATGTGTGTACACCGTAGCTTCAAAAGGGGGGAATTTCTAAAGCCACGCCACTGAGGGAGTCGGGGAACCCACAAGGGCGCAGGGCTGCCCCTTTTTAAGGGGCTTGGGGGATCTGAGTGCGTAAGTTCCGTTTTAGCTCAGGACTCTTAATTGTTGGCTAGAGCAAACAATGCTTGCACATCAGTTAAGGGTAAATGCCAGAGTAATTCTGGTTGCCAAGTATCTGGGTCAAAGTGAGAGTGATAACCTCGTTGGTATGCTTGCCACAGTCTGTCCCAACTAAACTGTTGTCGATAATCTTGGTGTTTGTAGATAACTCGCAACAGTCCTAGCTCTAGCATTAGGTTAGTTAATCGAAACTTAGTTCCTAATACAAATGCTTGTAATTCAGCTTCACCGATGAGGTCTGTACCATAACCTGTGAGAACATGAATACCATCGTGGAGTTGCTTGCGACGGATACCTGTGGTGAATGGTTGTAATTTGTTTTCATCAAGCAAGTTTGCCCAAGCTCTACCAAAAGTTCCTTGAGGAAGCGATCGCAATTTCTCTATATATACAATTTGAGGGACAGCTATTCCCTGTGCTTCAGCGTGGCGATCAACTAAATCTAAAAGTTGTTGCAGGCGAGGAGTGGGATTTGGGGAAGCATACAGAGGTTGCATCATACACTGCGATATTAATGCCTAGAATTTAAGCCTAGAATTTAAGATTGTGGCCCTTGGTTAGAATTACGCTGTTGACGGCGTGAACGTGCATTCTCACGAAGTTCCTGAAGTTTTGTCCGTTGTTCGGGAGTCAGTACTGCTTGAATTCTTTGTTGCGATGACTCCATAATTTGCTTCATTTGAGCTTTTTGAGCTTCAGTTAAATTCAGCCTCGCAAAACCTCTGTTGGGACGCTCACCTGCTTGTCTACCGTTGGGACGCTGGCCTGGCTGTTGTCCTGCTTGACGCTGATCTCTTTGCGCTTGACGTGCTTGGAGTTGTTCTTGTAACTGGTTTTTTTGTTCTTGGGTTAGAACTGCTTCCATTTGGGTACGGGTTTCACGACGAATTGCTTCTATTTGGCTTTGTTGTGCATCCGTTAGTCCCAGTTGTCTCCATAGCCCTTTCTTGGGAGCTTTTACATTTGGTGTTTGTGTATTTTGAGCTTGTGCAACTAGTCGGTTTGAAGAAAAGCCTGTTTGCGCTTTTACAGCAAAGGGAGTTGCGCTTAAAGTTAAGGCGATCGCTCCAGCTACTAGTGAGATTTTTTTGAGGTTCATGACTTACCTTGGGTGTTGTTTCCTGTTTAACTGTCACCATCATAAGAACTCATCTCCAATAACCACATGAGGAGAAAGTCATGGGTATATCCATGACTTTAGTCATTATTTACGCATGAGCAATAATACTAAGTATTAAATAGAAATTAAACTCAGGTTCTAAAACTGCCGACGAATCAGTTCAGTTTTACATTTATCTTTAAGAACACTACAGCCAGATAACTAGCTACTAGATTTTCATCAACATCTAAATTCCATGAAACCCCCAATACAAGTTAACAATCATCCTTTTCGCTTTCTGCTTTATTTAGAATGGATATTATTAGCAATAATCACTTTAACTGCTATAATTCCATATCCTTCGCCGCGATTTTCGAGCAAATTTCCAGAACTAGCAACAGCGAGTCTGATTATTTTTGGATTAATGGGTTTGCGATTGCCCACTAGTAACCAAATAAATAAGATAATTTATACAGCGTGTGAAATTATCTTAATTTTAATAACTGGTTCTGTTGGTGGAAGGTCTGCTAGAATTTTTCCTTTTATTTATATAATATTAGTCACTCGAAGTTGCTTAATTTTTAAATTACCTGGTCGTTTAGCAGTCACATTTATATCATTTATTTTATTTTTATTTACACTACAGGGCAGGGTAAAAAGCTTTCCAGTACCGCCACAGGTGCAAGAGCGATTTCATTTTTTCACCTTGAGTCTAGCGTTGTTATTTGGTTTAAGCTTAATTTTTGTATTATTGCTAATGAATACAGTATTATCTGAACGCCAGAGCCGAGAAGAATTAGCGATCGCTAACGAAAAACTTCGTCAATATGCTTTGCGAATTGAAAATCAAGCAACCCTAGAAGAACGTAACCGTATTGCTAGAGAAATTCATGATTCCTTGGGTCACTCACTAACTGCTTTAAATCTGCAATTAGAAACTGCTTTAAAACTTTCCCAATCTAACCCAACTAAAGCACAGAGTTTCTTAGCCAGAGCCAAAGAATTAGGTTCTAAAGCATTGCAAGATGTAAGGCAATCGGTTTCTACCATGCGTTCTCATCCTTTACAAGAGCAATCTTTAGAACAAGCGATCGCTATATTAGCAGAAGATTTTCAACGCTCAACTGGCATTTTACCAATTTGTAGAATTAACCTGGAATATTCTCTACCACTTGAAATTAATACTGCGATCTATCGCATCATCCAAGAATCATTAACAAATATCTCTAAATACGCAGAAGCGTCAGAAGTTAAAATAGAAATTGATAAAACTCCAAAAAGTTTACGTTTAAATATTAGGGATAATGGTAAAGGCTTCGACTTCAAGCAAAATACTACTGGTTTTGGCTTACAAAGTATGCGCGATCGCACTCTAGCACTTGGAGGTATATTTAGTGTTAAAACTAATCCCGGTTCTGGTTGTCAAATTACTGTTGATATTCCCCTAACGAGGTTGACTAGATGATTAAAGTATTGCTAGTAGATGACCAAAGTTTGATTCGTCAAGGATTAAAAGCATTATTAGAACTAGAATCAGATTTAGAAATCGTGGGAGAAGCAGAAAATGGGGAAGCTGCAATTAATTTAGTTGCTCAATTGCAGCCCCATGTAGTATTAATGGATATTAGAATGCCCATCATGGATGGAGTTGCTGCTACGCGAGAAATTCTCAGACGTTTTTCTGGAACTAAAGTTTTAGTATTAACAACTTTTGACGATGATGAATATGTCAAAGCAGCATTGCAAAATGGAGCAATGGGTTATTTACTAAAAGATACACCATCAGAAGAGTTAGCTGTTGCTATTCGTGCTGTTCATAAAGGATATACTCAACTAGGGCCAGGAATAGTTAAAAAACTCTTGACTCAGTTTGGCAGTGTAGGATCAAATCAGTCGCCACAAATACCCCCTAGTTTAGCTGAACTTACTCCCAGAGAAAAAGAGGTTTTGCGGTTAATTGCTCAAGGTGCTAGTAATCGAGAAATTGCTCAGAATCTATACATTTCTGAGGGCACAGTTAAGAATCACGTTACAAATATGTTGAATCGCTTAAATTTGCGCGATCGCACGCAAGCTGCTATCTTTGCTAATACATATTTGTCTTATTTAAATGAGCCTGATTAAAATATATAAATATTAAATGCCAAATAAATGCCAAATTTTGGAACCCGCTCATGAAGGAATTATTACCTTCTGCCCTCTGCCTTCTGCATCCTACTTATTATTGCAAATTATTTTGTATAAATAGTTCCAAACATTCTACTTTTAAAATTCCTTTTGTTACCTTAATATTTTTAAATGACTTGGCAATAACTTCTTCACAAGATATGTCAATTTGTGACTGATTTACAGAAATTAAATCTTGAATTGAAGCACCATATATAATTTCTGATATACCCGACCAAACACAAGCAGTTGCACACATCGGACAAGGTTCGCCAGTTGTATATATGCTATAACCTGTCAAAGATGGATTTTTAAGTTTAGCTGTTAAACTACGAATAACATTGATTTCTGCATGAGCTGATGGATCGCTGTCTCGCCTTACAGTATTATGAGCTGCGGCAACTACTTCGTTATCTTTAACAATCACTGCACCATAAGGAGCATCACCTTTTTTTGCTTCTACCAGGGCTAGACGCATAAAAGATTCATGGTTCATACAACTCAGGGTTTGATTAGGATAATGGTTAAGAATAACGTATTTTAACTGTTATTTCTGCAACTATTAAAAATTGGTGATCGTTAAATATGTTACTTAACAGAGAAAAAGCCGAATTTTACTTAACAGACTTAGAAACACCATTAGGCCAAACAATTAACTTAACGATTGCTGGACTTGTCCTTTTATCGTCAGGAATTTTTGTAGTTGAAACTTATAATATTCCTGATTTTGTCCGCTTTCAACTAAATCTTATAAATACTGCTATTCTGATAATTTTTGCATTGGAATACATAATTCGCCTCTGGAGTGCAGAAAATAAACTTAAGTATTTTTTGAGTTTATATTCAATTATTGACTTGATGGCTATTTTGCCATTTTTTTTAGGAGCAGTGGATATAAGCTTTATTCGGCTGTTGCGATGGTTCCGAATTTTAAGGTTAATTAGGTTTATCGATAAAAAATTTTTCTTTGGTAGTATCAGTACTGAAGACGGTGTAATATTTGCACGCATATTATTTACTTTATTTGCAATTATATTTGTTTACTCTGGTTTAATTTATCAAGTTGAGCATCCTGTTAACCCTAAAGTTTTTGTTACTTTTTTGGATGCATTGTATTTTTCAATTGTCACAATGACAACTGTGGGTTTTGGTGATGTAACACCAGCTTCAGAATTGGGACGATGGCTAACAGTATTGATGATTTTGACTGGTATCGCATTAATTCCTTGGCAGGTAGGAGATTTAATTAAGCGATTGGTAAAAACTGCTAACCAGGTAGAAACAATTTGTTCAGGTTGCGGTTTAGCTTTCCACGATGCAGATGCTGGGTTTTGTAAAAGGTGTGGTACTAAGTTACCTGTTATGAAAGTTGATTGAGTAATTATTAGCTATTAGTCATCTGTCATTAGAGGTAACTTTTCGTAGTCTGGTATATGTATTAAAATTGTAATATAAATGTTTTCCGTAAAAGTTGTGGCTCATAGTGTTGAGATACATAAGCGTGAATAAATATAGCGCTCTTGTTCCAAGCCTTTAAATTTATGGGAATTCTTAATTTGGAATTTTGAATTTCCCAAAGTTGAGTGGTGTGCTAATAAGGAGCATATTTGATGGATATTTTACTACATAATCCAATTGCAGATATGTATGGGCCAGACTTTCTGCTGTTGTATGGCAGCGTCATTCTCATCGCACTTTTAGTCTGTGGGTGGCTGGTACAAGATCCAACAAAAAACCAACCTTTGCCGTTAATTCCTAGTGAACCAGATCCCTATGAAATTGCTTACTTGCGTTCAGGAGCATTAGAAGTAGTCAAGGTAGCAATTTTGAACTTAATTCAGAGAGGTTATTTACAAATCACTGAACAATTCCTCAGCCTAACGCCAAAATACGATGATTTGTCTGAACTACAGCCTCTAGAACATCAAGTATTTTCTAGTTATTCCTCTTCTCCAGCAGTGAAATCTCTGGATTTAATAACTGAGAAAGTACAACCATACTGCAATATTTACGAAGAACAGCTACAAAATGAACAACTGTTATATGCTCAGAAATGGCAAAAATCAAATATTACAGTTGGCTTAATTGCGGCGACAATTATTTTTAGCTTAGGGGGTTATAAGTTCCTCATCGCTTTGGGAAAGGGACGCCATAACGTGGGTTTTCTGATTGGCATGGGCGTTTTATCGATTATCTTTATTTTATGGTTTGTAAGTAAGCGATCGCGCCTAAGTCTTCGAGGACAAGCTTATCTGCAACAACTCCAGCAAACATTTGCTCAGTCAAAAACCAAAGTAAAATTGGCTATGATATTGATAATTTTCTGAAAGAATTACCTTGGGAACGGGTGGTACAGTTGCATTTCGTTGGTGGACATTGGCATGACGGTGTATTGATTGACAGCCATTCCCAGCCAACGCCAGTCGAGGTTTGGCAACTCATGGATGAAGTTTTAGCTAAAATTCCAGTTAAAGGAATTGTTTTAGAAAGAGATGAAAACTTGCCACCCTTTGCAGAAGTGATAGGAGAACTGCAACAAGCACGGCAAATTGGCAGGAGTCATGGTAGATGGGGTTAGCACAAACGCAGCAAGTTTTAGCCCAACTTTATACTAATAGTGAATTTAGAAAGCGTTTTTTCGCCAACCCGCAAACCGTTGGTGCAGAATTGGGATTGAGTGATGAGGAGACACAGCAGCTATCTCAACTTTCTGTACAGCAGGTAAATATTTTTGCCAATTCCCTCAAATGGAAGCGTTTGGGAGAAGTGCGCGAATTGCTACCACGCACTGCCAAGGTATTAGGTAGAAATTTTACTACTTTGTTTTGGCGATATGCAGAAACTCATTTGCCGCAGGGTATTAAAAAACACCGAGAAGATGCGATCGCTTTTGCAAGCTTCATTACCACAGTGGTACAAAAAGAAACAATTGAGCCAGCTTGGGTAAGTGATTTGGTGCGCTATGAAAAAACATGGCTGTTGGCTTATGAACCTCATCACTGTTTGCAGGTGTGCTGGTTTCGTTATCCTATTGACAAACTAGGTAATACAGAAACAACTCATCACCAACCGACTATAGCAGTTTGGTGGCGTTTTTCCAGGCGATCGCAACTACATCATATCGTGCGATCGCTAGTTGGATAACACCAATAATACTGAGCCACCTTGCACCAAATAAGTCAGACTGCAAGGTAACACAAATATTCTTCTAGCTTTTTGCGGAATGTATAATATTGCGCTGGAAGTCAATTTAGCTATTTAAATTTTAGCAATTGCTACCCAATTCTATGGTTAGCGCTAGGATATCTATGTCTTTTTTCGCACTATAAGTATGCCTCAAACTTTTTACGTAAATCCAGTAACCGGCACTAGTACTAACCCTGGAAGCCAACAAGCTCCTTTTAAAACAATTACACAAGCTCTCAAGGTTGCCACATCTGATACAACAATTCAACTAACAGATGGTAATTACAGCGTAGCTAGCGGTGAAGTCTTTCCCCTAACGATTCCATCTGGTGTAAAAGTAGTTGGTAATGAAGCCAACAAAGGCAGCAACATCTTAATTGAAGGCAGTGGTAACTACCTCAGTCGTACTTTTGCTGGTCAAAATGTCACCTTCGTGCTATTGAATGGTGCAGAACTGCGGGGAGTAACTGTCACAAATCCAGCTAGCCGTGGTAGTGCCGTCTGGATAGAATCAAGTACGCCTACAGTCGCTAATAACACATTTACTCAATCTAAGCGTGAGGGAGTCTTTGCTACCGGTGATGCTAATCCAGTTATCCTCAACAATGTGTTTTCTGAGAATGCTGCTAATGGAGTTTCAATAGCTAAAAATTCTAAAGGGCAAATTCAAGGTAACACCTTCTTCAAAACAGGTTTCGGCATTGCCATTAGTGATGCAGCATCACCCACACTTATCGATAACAAAATTTCCGAAAACCGTTCTGGGATTGTCGTCTCAGGCACTGCACGTCCTGTATTACGTAATAATTTCAGTGAAAAAAACACTGATGATGGTTTGACGGTGATTGCAAACGCCTTACCAGATTTAGGCAGTACCAATAACCCAGGAGGTAACGTCCTACGCAACAACGGTAAGTTTGATTTACAAAATGCAGGTACTAACAAGTTGATCTCTGTTGGAAATCAAATAGATCCAGCTAAAGTTACGGGTAGCATAGAGTTTGTAGATATTGGGTTACCAACTCCAACACCCACACCAACTCCAACACCCACACCAACTCCAACACCCACGCCAACCCCAACTCCAACTCCCACACCAACCCCAACACCAACACCAACCCCAACACCCACGCCAACCCCAACACCAACACCAACCCCAACCCCAACTCCAACTCCCACACCAACCCCAACCCCAACACCAACCCCAACACCCACACCTGTAGATTTAACAGATATTAGTAATCATTGGGCAGCTGCGTTTATTCGGGAATTAGTCAAACAGGGCATAGTTAGCGGTTTTCCCGATCGCACATTTAGACCAGATGCTACAATGACACGGGCACAATATGCTGCTTTGCTAGTCAAAGCTTTTAACCCATCCCCAAACCGTGCGGCTACCAAATTCAAAGATGTACCAGCAGACTTCTGGGCATCTAAGGTGATTCAGCAGGCATACCAAGGTTTATTTCTTTCTGGTTTTCCTGATAGTACATTTGCTCCGAACAAAAATATCCAGCGTGTGCAAGTTATAGTCTCGCTGGTAAATGGACTAGGGTTATCTGCTAATGGTGCAACCAATATCAAATTTGATGATCAAGCCAAGATTCCTGACTATGCCAAAGACGAAGTAGCGAAAGCTATAGGTAAGCAGATTATCGTCAATTACCCAAACCTCAAACAGCTCAACCCTACCCGTGATGCTACACGCGCTGAGGTAGCGGCAATAGTATATCAAGCTTTAGTAGATGCAGGTCGTGTAGTGGCGATTAACTCGCCTTATATCGTCACTGCTTGATTTGCAAACTTGTTTTATGGGGCAGGCATTTTGCTTGCCCTGAAAACTTACAAAAGCCCCAGGCTCATAAGCTTTTTTCGCGGTAACATATAAGCGCAGAGCTTCTATCTCTGGGTGGGTATGCAATGATGCCTCTACGTCAAACCTTATCAAAGTCTGACATTCAACTGTCTTACTTAGAGTGGCAGCAAGGTCAAGAACCCTTACTGCTATTACACGGTTTAGCCGATCATGCCCTTGTGTGGTCTAGCTTAGGGGATTATTTAGCGGCAGAATACCACATCGTGGCCCCAGATATGCGCGGTCATGGTGAAAGCAGCAAACCGGAGAGAGATTATAGTTTTGAGAGTGCGATCGCCGATTTAGAAGCACTCATGGATCATTTAGGATGGTCTAGTGCCCATGTTGTCAGTCATTCGTGGACAGGCAAATTAGCTGCTATCTGGGCACGCCAACATCCAGAACGTTTGCGGAGTTTGATTCTTGTTGATCCCATCTTCATCTGGAAAATGCCCAGCTTCTTCAAGGTGACATTTCCCCTACTGTACCGCGTCTTACCTTTTCTCAAAAGTATGGGCCCATTTGCTAGTTACGAAGAAGCCAAACAACAAGCGCAGCAGTTAAACCAGTATCAAGGATGGACTTACTTACACCAGCAAGTTTTCCAAGCTGGAATAGAACAAAAACTAGATGGTAGCTGGGGCAGCAAATTTACTATTGCCGCCCGCGATGGAATTTTTGAAGATGTAATGCGAGTGCCTGGGTTAACACAGCCAATTTATTTACCTACTCTCTTCGTACAGCCAGAAAAAGGTGTAAACCGTCAAGATTGGCAACTTAAACCTTACAAAACCTACCTTAAGAACTTAAGCATCTGTCAAGTTCCTGGTAATCATTGGCCATTTTTGACACAACCTGAAGCATTTAACCAGACTGTGGAAGCCTTCTTAAAACAGCACAGTTGAGATAAATCTCATTATCATTGGACGGGAACGCAAGAATTTAGATAAGAGATTGCTTCCCTTGTACTACTGTTTAGCCACTCATGAGTCTTTGTATTAATCCCGTTTGCCCTCAACCCAATCAATTAGACGATAATGAAAATCGCTTTTGCCAAAGCTGTGGTTCTCAGTTGCAATTACTAGGGCGCTATCGGGTGATGCGCTTGTTAACTGACAAAACTAGCTTTAGCAAAGTTTATGAAGCATACGACGAACAAGACACGCCGAAAATCCTTAAAGTACTTAAGAAAGATGTCTCAGGCGACGCTAAAGCAATAGAACTATTCCAGCAAGAGGTAACTATACTAGGGCAACTGAATCATCCTGGCACACCTAAAGTAGATGGCTATTTCCAATATCAAACTAGAAGTGGTTTGGTATTGCACTGCATCGCAATGGAAAAAATCAACGGGTCGAATTTAGAACAATGGCTACAGCAGGAGAATCGCCCTATTTCCCAAGCACAAGCTATAGCTTGGTTAAAACAGTTGGTAGAAATTTTAGATGTATTGCATAGCAAGCAGTACCTGCATCGAGATATTAAGCCATCTAATATCATGATCCGTTCTCCTTTAGATCCCTTGATTCAGCAAGCTTGGGGGAATTTAGTATTAATTGATTTTGGTAGTGCTAAAGAAGTAGTAAAAAACTTCCTTCCCCGACCTAGCAGCTGTAGCGGGATGGATGCAATTATGTCATCTGGTTATACCGCCCTAGAACAAATGAATTGTCAAGCTGTACCGCAATCAGATTTTTTTGCCTTAGGACGAACTTTTGTATTTTTACTCACGGGATATCATCCCTTAGAAATGTACGATATTCACCACAATGTTTTGCACTGGCGAAATCGTGCTAATCATGTCTTACCCTTGCTGTTGAATTTAATTGATTGGTTGATGGCACCAGAAATAGGCAAACGTCCTGCCAATACCCAAGAAATTTTGCAGCGTCTTGAGGAGATTGAAGAACAACTAACTCCAACTACAACTGCAACGATAAATGTAGAGGGCAATCATCAAACTGAACAGTTGTTATCTCCTATCATTAAAACTCTACTACCCCAAAATAAGCAAGCACAAAAAATGCCACTTTTGGCACTATTTGCAGCGCTACTGGCATCTCTAGGATTACTGACTTTGCTAGCTTTAGTTCTAGGAACATTAAGCTTTACTTCAGTTACTAATTATGGGCAAGCGCCACAAAGGAAAGGTAAAGTGGATTACTTTACTTATGCAGAAGGTAGGGATAGTCTAGGCAGAAGTGCAGAGTTTAATATAGCTGTATTGTCAGTAGAATATAAATGGCTTTTAGGAAGCAATTTTCAAATTAAATATAATGATAAAATTATTAGTCTTGATTTATTAAAGTTGAACCTAGAGCAAGAAGGTATACAGAATATTATGGAAAATCCTAGTGAAATTATCTCTGTAGGGACGGCTTCTTGTGAAGGAAATATAGCTATTGAACAACGCAGAGCTTTAGAACGTTCTAAGCAAATACAAATTTTAGCAAAAAAACTATTTATTAATACATCCAGTGTTAAAGTTTATCGCTTATTAAATCTTGGTCAATTTAAGCGCAGTGATTGTCAGCCCAATCAAGACTCAACGGCTTATCAAAGAAGTATAATCATTATTGGCGTTAAAAAACAATCAGATGGTGTAATTGTCGATGAAGCTCTTAGAGATAGGTTACAAAATAAACCATTTGCAGATTTTAAATTAGAAGATTATTCTTTGGGAGCAGCAGATAAGTTTAAGACAATACCGAGTAATTTATAAGAGGGAATCTGAGAAACATCAAACTATTGTGCTTACCGACACCCCGCCCAGAGATGAAAGTTCACAGGTTCATAGCGCAAGTCAACTCAAGTGGACTAAAATCATTCAGTTCGCTTTAAAAGACGGAAATTATAAGCCAAGGAATTCCATGATACTGTGGGTTATACCAATTTGAAAAAAGAATACGACAATGGTTAGGGGCGCAACAATGTTGTGCCCTTACGAATAATTTATGTGTCGCAAACATTATTGAAATCGGTATTAATTGTGAGTAACAGTAAGCCGTGAAAAGGTAACCGAGTATTTACGCTCCCATCCCAGAATAACGTTTCAATCCCATACGCCACAGCCAGCGATTAGCAACGAAAAACAGCAATATCCAACCTATCATTGCCAGAAATCCCCGTCCTAAATCTACAGGTAAACCTACCAAAATACTTGCTGGAAAATTAATTAAATAAGGAAAAGGTGTTAACATAACTGCTGCCCGTACAGGTTCAGGAAATACTTTTAAAGGAGCTATTAACCCGGACAAAAATAAATAAAACAACATCCAGAAATTTTCTAAAGCGCTAGCCCGTTCCGTCCAAAAAGCTAACATGGCAAAAGTGTATTGAATTAAGAACCGTAAAGTAAAAGCTAGCCCTACTGTTAATAGAAAAAATAATAAATTACTCAACCTTGGTAACCAAAAAGCTTGGGGATAAAGTAAAAAAAATAATACTATTAATATTAGAGCAAACTGTATGCGAGCAATTCTGTCAGCTATATGAAGCGCAACATGATGCCATACAGGATCAAGAGGTTGTAACAATCTAGGTGATAATTTCCCTTCTACTACTTCCCTTTCAAATTCCCAAATTACCCAGACAGCGGTAAATTGCCTAATAATGAAAACTACTAGAAAGTAACGAATAAAATCTATAGGTGACAAATCGAAGTTTCCACCCTGTGCTGCCTGAATCCAAATACCCATGAAGATAATAGGTAAAGAGCCAGACAAAACCCATAAAATCATTTCTGCTCTGTATTCGAGCGTATACGCATAGTAAACTCCAACCAAAGTTAAGGCTTTTCTCAAAATCTGCTTCATTTACCCGCCTTCTACTCTACAAAGCTTTACCAATTCAAAATTCACAAAGCCAGATTTCATCTAGGTTCTCAAGCTTGTATCTGTCACATTAGTTTTTTCAAATTAGTATTAGCTATTAACTTCATGAGTAATTTTATTAGCGCTCAGCATTCACTATATAACTCCCGCCTGAAACACTTTTCCAATCACTTCTTCTACAGACGGTTCAGTTACTTTTAAATCAACTACTTCTAAATCCGCCAAAATCTTTGATACTGTTTGGGTTAGCACTTCTTGCGGCACTAAAAAACGTACAGTTCGTCCTTCTAAAAGATGTATATCACCGTAGAAAATAAGTTTTTCTTTTGGCAAACATGCGGTTAACTCCACATGAATTTCCCGGTAAGGGGCAAAGCGTTCTAGGAGTTCATTTAAGCTACCATCGTACATCAGCTTTCCTTGGTGAATTAGCAGCACTCGTTGGCATAAAGCTGTAATATCAGCCATGTAATGGCTAGTCAACAAAACTGTTGCTTGATAACGCTGATTGTACTCGCGTAAAAAATCACGTACTCCTACTTGAGCATTCACATCTAGTCCCAAAGTCGGTTCATCCAAAAATAATACCTGGGGACGATGCAAAAGTGCTGCCAACAGTTCCGCTTTCATCCGCTCGCCCAAAGAAAGTTTCCGCACTGGTTGGGTAAGCTTACTTTCTAGAGAAAGCATCTCGCTTAACTCTCCTACCCGCCGCTGGAACTCTTTATCAGGAATGTTATACACAGCAGCGTTGATTTTCAAAGAATCTAGTGCTGGTAAGTCCCATATCAACTGCTGTTTTTGCCCCATCACCAAGGTAATTTTTTGCAAAAATGCTTCTTGGCGACGAAATGGAATCTGCCCAGCCACTCTCACATTTCCGCTAGAAGGGTGAATCAGCCCTGTGAGCATTTTGAGTGTAGTAGTTTTACCAGCACCATTTGGCCCTAAAAACCCTACTACTTCGCCCGTGGCGATTTCAAAGGAAACATTCTGAACTGCTTTAATTGAACGGTATGTGCGGCGGAAAAAGTGGGTGATTGTTCCTTTAATGCCAGGCTCTTTCACCGCCACTGGATAAAATTTGCTCAGGTCTTCAGCCACAATTATCGGCATAAAGCTTATTTTAAACGACCTGAGCGTAAAATACTAACGATTAGCCATAGCCCCAACAAACTAGCGAATGCAAAGAGGACGCTGCTTAAAAAAGATAGTTGAGTTGTCTGTGCGTGGTTAGAAATAATTGCTGCCCCCATAATCAGTGATCCCACCAAAATGCTAAAAGATAGGCGGTTAGCAGCATCGTCCATAGTACGCCGCACACTATCTAAACCACGCAGCGAGAAATTCCACTGTAAGGTTTCCGAAGTCACTCGGTCTAATAACAGTTCAATTTGGCGGGGAGATTGTAAGGAGAGACTTTTGATATCCATTGCTGTTCTTAAGAGCGATCGCAAAGGATTATCGCCTATTAACTGTCGGCGAACCAAATCTGTTAGCAATGGCTGAATTTCTTCTATAAAATTAAGTTCTGGATTAAACCCACGAGCCACCCCTTCTAAGTTAGCTAAGGTTTTGGCATACAAGCCCATGTTACTAGGTAGCCGAATTTTATTATTGCGGGCGATTTGCAGAATTTCATAAATTACTTGACTGAAATTGATTTGAGACAAGTTGATGTTGTGATACTTTCGCAGCATCCGGTCATAATCATTTTCCAAGCGAATTAAAATTACTGGCTGGGTAGAATCCGATAGCTGTAAAGTTAACTGAGCGCATCGTTGAGCATCTAAATCCACGATCGCCAACAACATTTCTGTTAATATCTGCTGAGTGCGCGGATCAAGTCTTCCTACCATGCCACAATCTAAGAGTGCAACTCGACCATCTTGGAGATAAAATAAATTGCCTGGATGGGGATCAGCATGGAAGAAGCCATCTATATATAGTTGTTGAAAAAAAACTCGAAATAGCAAAGTGGTAATTGCTTTGCGCTGTGCAACCGGATCTGTACCGTTATTGTCACCAACTAAATTTGCTGATAAAAGTGGTACTCCTTCTAGCCACTCCATCACCATTAATTTTTCTGTAGTCAAATCCCAGTAAACTTCGGCAACTACTATTTGTTGGGGATCATACCAGCGGCTGTGGGATAAATTTTCCCGCAATTGATTTGTAAAATTGGCTTCACGAGTAAAATCCAACTCGGCTTCTAGTGCTTTGGTAAATTCTTCGGCAATGGATTTGATTTCGTAGGTGCGACCAAAATCGGTTCTTGCTACTAAATCGGCGATTCCTTGAATTAAAGCAATATCTTGGGCAACTGTAATATCAATTCCTGGACGTTGTACTTTCAGAGCAACTTCCCGACCGTCTGCTAATGTTGCGCGATGTGTCTGAGCAATTGATCCCGCGGCTACTGGGACAGGATTGATTTTACTAAAGGTTGCTTCCAGCGGCCCTTTGATTTGTTTGCGTAAAAGTACTTCTATTTCTGTCCAAGGAACTGGCGGTACTTCGTCTTGCAGAGTTGACAGTTCCTCAATATAGCCAGCGCTCAGTAAATCTGGACGAGTGGACATTAGTTGACCTAGTTTGACATAGACTGGCCCTAAATCCACTAAGATATTTTTTAAAACCGCAGGTGTAGGCAGTTGAGGCTCATCAGCTTTACCACCGGTAAGTAGTCTACGCATATAGTCCCAGCCATTACGGAGGACTACTTCGATAATTTCTCTTTGACGAGGAACTGTTTGGGTGAGGAACATTTTTGTCAGGGGCTGGGGATTGACGGCTAGGAATTAAGTATTTAGATTGAAAAGAAAAAACTTTATAACTTTATATAGTTTTCATCTCTCCTACTTAGAATACTTAAATCCCTAGCTCTGATCCCGTTATAATTGAAAAAGGGGTATTTCAGCCTCTGCCAAGGGTTTTAACTTTATAGTTATAACAAGTCGGTAAATCGGGGATCGCTTTCAAGGGTTTTGAGGATCTGTTTAATTTCCTGGGTACGATCCTTTTTGACAATCAAGGTGACCTTGCGATCGCGCACAATCACCACATCCTCTAAACCTATAGTAACTATTACATCTTCGGGATCGGTAGCATAAAGAATTGCCCCTTGTGTATCCAGCCCTACATGGGTAGCGAGTTCCACATTGGGAGTCTCTTGCGTTTTAAGTAAACGCTCGATTGCATTCCAATCTCCTAAATCATCCCAACCGAATTCGACTGGTAAAACATATGCTAGATTGGTCTTTTCCATCAGTGCATAGTCTATACTTTTTTTAGGCAACTGAGGATAAATATCAGAACCCTTTTGTGCTAGAGGTTCGATAATTTCCGGAGCGTGGGTATAAAGTTCTTTCAGAACAACCCCAGCCCGAAAAACGAACATACCACTATTCCAGCTAAACCGTTCCGTTGATAAAAAAGCTTCTGCTGTTTCACGGTTGGGCTTTTCAGTAAAGCGGTTGACGTGATAAGCTGGCAACTCATTAAAGCTACCTATTTTTTTGCCTTGTTCGATATAGCCGTAACCAGTTGATGGGAAAGTAGGCTTGATCCCTAATGTGACAATCGCTTCTGTGCTTGCCGCTAGAGAGCTAGCAGCGCTTAATGTGTTTGCAAATGCCTTTTGATCGGCAATCCAGTGATCAGCAGGGAAAAAGCCAATGATAGCGTCTTCTCCATAACGCTGTTTGATTTCTAAACTTGTCCAAGCAACAGCTGCGGCAGTGTCTCTTCGCTCTGACTCAATTAATAAATTTTGTGACGGCAGTTGTGGCAATTGTTGTCGTACTCCTTCAGCTATCTGATTAGAAGTTATGACAAACATAGAATCCCAACCGCCTACAAGTTCTAGCAACCGATCAGCGGTTGCTTGTAGTAGACTCCTAGAGCTACCATCAAGACTTAAAAATTGCTTGGGTCGCCCAGAACGACTTAAGGGCCAAAAACGTTCACCTTTACCACCAGCAAGGATTACGCAGAACAATGAACTAGTCATTTGTCATACACATCTACTGAAGAACACTACAAGTGTACAGTGGGCTTTTGCACTGGCAAGATTTGTAGCTTGCATTAACATACTTTTAGGGAGTGGTTGAGTGGGGAGATAAATGTGATTAAACAAATTCAATGGACAGACAATCAGGTAACGCCTCAACAAGTACCAGCTTTAGATATAGATGAGGTCAGACCTCAACAATTACAAAAAGCAGAAAATCAAGTAACGCCTCAAGAAGTACCAGCACCAGAACCGGAAATCCAGCCAAAACAGCAAGCAAATGTTTCCCGTGGCGTTGTGGAGTCTGTAAGCGAAATCCCCAATCAGCTTTATGAGCGATTGGGCTTGACCATGCCTCGATGGTTATTGTGGATACTGACGGTTGTTTTGGGGATCATTTTATCCGGGCTGCTAGTATCCACCTTGGCGTTGTGGACTCCTTTATGGAGCAATTTAGATCAAACCGATGAAGATGCAGGAGTAGCTGGTAAAGAACAGCAAAAAATCCCGCTACCTGGAGAGTTATGGGGGAAAATCTCCGAGTATCAACTCTCACGACCCATGAACATTTTAATTATGGGTATTGAACCAGTTAAAGGTACTGTTGATGGTTCACCAGAAAGTTTTGCTGGCAAAAGTGACACCATGCTCATGGTCAGGCTCAACCCCAGCGATAAATCTATCAAAGTGCTTTCGATCCCCAGGGATACAATGATTGCGATCCCAGAAAAGGGATTAACCAAAGTATCAGATGCTAACGCTCAAGGTGGCCCTGTCTTGGCGGCACGGGTAGTCAGCCGTACCTTAAGTAATGCGCCTATTGACCGCTACATCCGCATTTCTACTAGTGGCTTACGGCAATTAGTAGATCAATTGGGTGGGGTAGAGGTTTTTGTTCCCCAATCAATGGCATATGAAGGTACTTCTGGCCGACGGTCAGTGAATTTAGTCAGCGGCTGGCAAACTCTCAACGGCGAACAAGCAGAACTATTTGCACGGTTCCGCGAACCAGGTATGGGTGATTTACCACGGGTGCAGCGACAGCAAGCACTGATGAAAGCACTACAAGAACGCCTTAATAGTCCTACAGTGTTACCCAGGTTGCCTCAATTAACCCGTATTATGCGGAAGTACTTTGATACCAACCTAAAAATAGAAGAAATGATGGCTTTGGTGAATTTTTCCCTGAACTTAGAACGGGATAATTTCCAAATGACCGTATTGCCTGGTACGTTTAGTCGTTTTAGCCAAGATCCTAATAATTATTGGCTGAATATGACTGGACAACAGAGCCTATTGAATGATTATGTTGGGGTGAACGTCCCAGGCCTCAAACAAGATTTGCGACCAGTTCCTAGCCTCAAAATTGCTATTCAAAATGCTTCTAATCAACCTCAATTAACTGAAAAAGTTATCAAATATTTCAAACAAAAAGGCTTCACTAATGTCTATGCAGTGCCAGATTGGCCTGATACTCAACGCCAAACTCAAATTATCGTCCAAAAAGGAAAGCGAGAAGTAGGAGCTGACCTGCAAAAAATTGTAGGCTTAGGTCAAATTGAAGTAGCGGCAACTGGTGATTTAGGATCTGATGTGACAATTCGGATTGGTAAGGATTGGAAGTAGTCAGTGGAAAGTGGAAAGTTCTGAGTGCTGAGGAGCCAGTCGCGTGGGCGGGTTTACCGACTTGAGCGAACTGGCGTTGCTGAGAGGCTATTTAAGCTTAACTCTTCATTCTTCACTCAGAACTTAAGGCTGATTTTGATGAAAGCTATGAAAAAGTTTTGGTTACGCTTTTTGAGTTTGATAGTAATTTTGATATTGGCTGGTTTATGGGTGATTATCAATCCTAAACCAGCCTTTGCTCAAACAAATATAATCAATTACAACAACATTAATTTAAACAATCGTGACTTTTCTCATAATAATTTGACTGGTGCAACTTTTGTAGCAGCAGAAATGCGGGGTACAAACTTTCAAGGAGCAAATTTAACCAACGCAATTTTGACAAAAGGAGTTTTGTTAAAGGCAGATTTGGAAGGTGCAAACTTGACAGGCGCTTTGGTAGATCGGGTGACTTTAGATGGTGCTAACCTTAAAAATGCTATTTTTACCGAAGCAACTTTGACCCGTAGCCGCTTTTATGATGCGGTGATTACTGGTGCTGATTTTACAGATGCTTTGATTGACCGTTATCAAGTGGCATTGTTGTGCGATCGCGCTGATGGCATTAATCCAGTTACTGGTATTTCGACACAAGATAGTTTAGGATGCCGATAAAAAGGATGAAGGATGAAATATATTAATTAAACCTGATTAAGGTTTTATTTTCTATCTTTATCCTTTACAAAAAGTTGTCGGGTATTATTCGTGACCAAACAAGACCAAAAACCCTCTCGTTCTTTTGCGGGAATTGCTGGCATTGTTGCCATAGCTACCTTAATTAGTAAAGTATTTGGTTTAATCCGACAGCAAGCGATCGCTGCCGCTTTTGGTGTCGGTGCTGCTGCTACTGCCTATAGTTACGCCTATATTATTCCTGGGTTTCTGTTAATTTTACTAGGTGGCGTCAATGGCCCATTACATAGTGCAATTGTTAGTGTTTTAGCCAAGCGCAAGCAAGAAGAAGCAGCTCCTTTAGTAGAAACAGTAACAACCCTAGTAGGTGGATTGTTATTGCTGGTGACATTGGCTCAGATTGTCTTTGCGGATGAGATCGTTGGTTTAGTCGGTTATGGCTTGGAAGAAACAACCAGGGCGATCGCAGTTCAACAGATCCGCATCATGGCTCCGATGGCTTTATTTTCGGGATTAATTGGCATTGGCTTTGGTACTCTCAATGCAGCCAATCAATATTGGTTACTCTCTATTAGTCCTTTATTATCTAGTATCACTGTTATTGCAGGCATTGGTATCTTAACTTTGCAACTGGGTAAAGACATTATCCGGCCAGAATACGCTTTTATTGGTGGCATGATGTTAGCGTGGGGAACCTTAGCAGGAGCAATTCTCCAGTGGTTGGTGCAGCTAATTGTCCAGTGGCGGTTAGGGTTAGGCACATTAAGGTTGCGATTTGATTTTAAATCCCCTGGTGTGCAAGAAGTAATCAAAATCATGACTCCGGCGACAATTTCTTCAGGGATGATGCCAATTAACGTCGCTACTGCTCTTTATTTTGCTAGCCCTATCCCTGGCGCTGCTGCTGGCTTTAACTATGCTAATTTACTAGTGCAAACTCCTTTAGGGATTATTTCTAACATCGTTCTATTGCCTCTGTTACCAATATTTGCCAAACTTGCTGAACCAGAAAATTGGCCAGACTTAAAATTACGCATTCGCCAAGGATTGTTGCTTACCGCCGTGACTATGCTACCTTTAGGGGCGCTGATGGTGGTTTTATCTGTGCCTATTGTCCAAGTAGTTTATGAGCGCGGAGCTTTTAAGCAAGATGCTACACAGTTAGTATCTTCGCTACTCATTGCTTATGGTATTGGGATGTTTGCTTATTTGGGGCGTGATGTTTTAGTGCGGGTGTTTTATGCTTTAGGCGATGGTCAAACACCTTTTCGCATTAGTGCTTTTAATATCTTTCTCAACGCCTTTTTAGATTGGATTTTAGTCAAACCTTTTGGTGCTTCTGGTTTAGTGTTAGCAACGGTAGGCGTAAACTGTAGCTCAATGTTGATGCTGTTATGGTTACTCGATCGCAAACTCAATGGTTTACCTTGGCGTGAGTGGAGTGTACCAATAATAGGTTTAACTGCTGCTAGCGTTGTAGCTGGGGTAGCAAGCTATGGCACATTGCTTGGTTGTCAGTACGTTTTAGGTAAAGAAGGTTTATTGATTCTACTAATAGAGTTAGCTGTAGCTGGTTTAGTAGGAATCGGTGTATTTGCAATTATTGCTTTATTGATGAAAATACCAGAGGTAAATACTTTTATCTCTCGTCTGCGTCAACGTTTTAGCCCAAGATAACTGGGAAAGTTTTAATGCCCCATGCCCAATGCCCATTTTCATACTTGGCTATTACATTGCTGATATAAAGACAATAATGTACATTCCCAAACAAGGCGTGGCTGGGCATAACAAAGTAGAAATTTACGAGCTTGTTCTAGCTGTTTGATAATTCCTTGTTGATACCATTGTTGCCAGTAGGAATTTTGAAGATAATCAATCAACCACAGTTGAGCTTCTGTATCTAATTCTTTATCAATTTTTTTAGCTAACTCCAAAGCGTGACGATAGGATGAAGGTGCTTTTGCCAGGTTTTGGAGTAGTTCAGGAGGTATAGCTTGTAATTGCTGATAAGATGCGATCGCACTTCCTGGGCTACCAGCTGCTATGCTCAACAATGCCGGATGTTGCAAAATTTGCTCATGCTCAGTTTGAGTTAGTACCTGAGCTAAAGACGCTGTATCTAAGCGATAAAATGGAATGCGTTGACAGCGCGACACTAAAGTTGGCAACACAGACTCAGGTGTGGGTGCGATTAAAATTAATGTCGCCTGTCCTGGTTCTTCCAAAGTTTTCAGCAAAGCATTGGCTGCTGCTTCTGCCATTGTTTCTGCTTGCTCCAGCACTACCACATTCCTCGGTGCTTCCAAAGGCGGACGGCTAAGAAACTCAGTAATCTCCCGAATTTGCTCTAGTCTAATGACAGGCGGTGCTTTGCGCTTCACTCCTTTTTCGGCTGCTTCTGCTGCTGTCAGTCGTTGTCCTTGGTATTGATATGTCGGCTGCACCCACAAAACATCTGGGTGATTACCTTGACGCAAACGATTTTGTAAAGACGTAATTAATTTTGTCTTTACATAACTAGAAAATAGTAATTCTATAAAGCATCGTGCTGCTAAACTCCGCCCCACACCATCCGGCCCTACAAATAGATAAGCTGGAGCCAGCCGATTTTGCTTAACAGCCTGAGTTAATAATTCTACGGCTTGTTGTTGTCCTATAAGTGGTGCAAACGAGTTGTCTGTCATTAATCAATTGTAGATTGAGTGACTTAAGTACCCGTATAAAGAAAGTACCCAAACCAGAAGGCACGGCACTCAGTGGAGTTATTTGTTTATCACGACATTTACACAAAGCCTGAACATACAAGCACTTGAGGTATTTTGCGATTCACCAAGGAAAGTACGATCGCTCTTTTGAAATCCGCGCAGCAAAAGGCAATCGGGTTGAGAACTGAGTGCAAGTAGTTATGGTGACATAGAAGTTTAACATTGAGCATAGCTAATCTTACATATCCTCATGCTTTCAGCAGACGATAAAGATTACAGCAACAATCATGCTGTTAAATAGCAACTATTGTTCTCACTTTTCTTGTATGGTTAACGGAATCAAATCTTTGGCTTCAAGAATTATTCAGATAGTTATTAGTGATTACTGGGCAGAAATCATCACTGAACACCCTCACTGCGTCTACTATTTTGGCCCTTTCCAAACATTTCTTGAAGCGAAAGCTGCTTGTCCTGGGTATATTGAAGACCTTAGAAGCGAGGGAGTCTTGGGGATAAAAGTCGTAATTAAACGTTGCCGCCCAGATGCGCTGACTATTTGTGATGAAGAAATGAGTTATGGCAGTTATTAGTTGAGTGAGGTAAGTCAGAAGTAATTAAACATAGATGAGGGGAGGCTGGGGGAGATGAATGAGGTTCTGAGCTAGATTAATGAAGCTCTGGGACAGATGAATGAGGTTCTGAGAGAGATGAACGAGGTTCTGAGCTAGATTAATGAGGTTCTGAGGGAGATGAACGAGGTTCTGAGCTAGATTAATGAAGCTCTGAGGGAGATGAACGAGGTTCTGAGCTAGATTAATGAAGCTCTGAGGGAGATG
>NZ_JCACKA010000082.1:0-8786 GCF_059505145.1 Mojavia sp. | reverse complement strand
AACGAGTTTTAAACTGTATGCGTCAAGTTCTAACTCTTCCTCAGTCCCTCAGTTCGCTTGCTCAAAGATTGCCAGGGATGAAATTTTTTAATGGAAAGGACAGCCTGTTGCCAGTTTATTCAAAAACGAACTGGTGTCAAAAAAATGTTCTAAAGACAAAATCTTTAAGTCTTCGTTAACGCGAGCAATACTAATACCAACTATTTCTACAGTCTCGCCTGTAGGTGCGTGTTCTTTGTATGGGCCGCTAAAATTTCCCCAATGACGCCACTTGAATGTTACATTTGGCGGCCCTGATAAAACTTCGACTAATTCCCACAAAAATCCATTGGGAAATGCTTGATGGAAAGTGTGTGCTGATGATTCAAAGTCTTCTTCTGAGGACTTATATTGTTCTGTATCGCCAAGAAATAGATTGTACGTTCCCGCTTCTACTATGTCCTCAGCTGTGTAAGCTGGCCCAGCGTTTGTTATCATACGAAACTTTTCAGTCACAATCGAAATCCACTGCTGGGGATTGCTTTTATAAGATGCTTCCATCTCAAAGGTTCTGACTAAATTTTGCACGATCGCTTCTAAAGAACCTTCAAGGTGATTATATTTGCTTTGTTTTTGCAAAAATTGATTGGTACGGGAGTAGTCAGGACGTGTTTGATATCGCCACTCAACATTAGCATCATTAGCAATGACAGTATCTCTGTCCTGTATCCAAAGAGGCTGGTTTGTAGCTTGTTCTGGACTCATAATTTTAGTACCCAATTAGTGGTTAGCTAAATTGATAGTTGGTAAAATTGTTATTTTCCAACTTTGTTTATTGACGATTAGCACAAGACAGTCAAAATTCACCCACTATCGAACAATGCCTTGCAAGTGTAGGTTATTTGGCTGATTTCAAAGAAGCTTTAAGATGATATTTTGGGAATTTTGCATAGCATCACTAGGCTATTACCCAGATTTGGCAGGAAAACTCCACAAAGTTTATATGACTTAGATTGATCGCAAAATAAGTCATACAAAACTTTGTCAAATTATCTAATTAATTAAAAACTTCCGAAATCATATTTGATTTCAATCCGACAAATTATGCTTGCATAACTTGTGAGAAATAGTGCTATTCAATTACGAGAATATACTTTTAAATTGTCACAACCGGTAAACCAATATAAAAGATACCACATGATGTAAAAAATTTAAAAAGCTAGCCAGGATTTTAAGCGATCGCCTAAAATACCTTGGATGATTTGTTGTACAGCTTCTTTGGTCAAGCTTCCATCTACGCGCACAATTCGTGTTGGATGAGATGCGGCTAACTCTGCATATCCCTGCTGTACCAGGCGATGAAAAGCGATTGTTTCTTGTTCAATTCGGTCTAATCCTGCTTCTTGTCCCCGTTTTCGGGCAAGTCCCACTTCTACATCAACATCTAGCCAGATAGTTAAGTCACTTGCTAACCCACCAGTAGCAATATAATTAAGCTGCTCAATTAAACTCATATTTAAACTCCGTCCATAACCTTGGTAGGCAATGGTCGAGTCAGTGTAGCGATCGCACAAAATATATTTGCCTGCTGCTAAATTTGGCTTTAGTTCTTGTTCAACGTGTTGCGCGCGATCGGCAGCATACAACAATAATTCTGTCACCTCAGTAATTGGTTTGTTCTCTGCCTTTTCTAACAATAAGCGGCGAAGCTGCAACCCTAACTCTGTTCCTCCTGGTTCACGAGTAAGTAACACAGAGATATCAAGACTTTGCAACCACTCAGAACAAAGCTGCATTTGGCTAGTTTTGCCGCAGCCCTCGACCCCTTCAAATACAATTAATCTGCCTTCCATGCGTTGTTAATTTTGCTACTACTAACTTGTTTTAGTCAGCTTCAATTCAAATCAACATAACATCTGGCAAAGCACAGAAATTCTAGAAAATTAAAGTTTTGAGAATTTTATAGGGATTGGTGACAAGAGAAAGAAGGAGTCTCCTCCTTTCCCTCAATTACCCGTTATGTTGATTACACCTATACAGTGGGAACTCTAACTAGTGAGATGAGAAAAGTTTCCTAGAGTAATTACTTATGATTCATTCCGATAGTACAGTGCTGCATCAGCCGTCATTCCGTGGTTTACCACGTAGCTTGAGTTCTTGGGAGACTTGGGCTTTTGGGCTAACATCCCACCTTGCTTGGACATCAGTAGTGCCAGCTGTTCATGCTGCTTTAGGAACACAAGCTGTTTTTGTCTGGGTTCCGGCTGTGATTGTTGGAATGCTACTGAATTATCAGATGAAGCATTTAGGTAGAAGTTTATTGGATGTATCTGGAGGAACTCCTAATTATGCAACAAGACTGTGGCAACGCTACCCAATAATTGCCCGATATGCAGCGATAGGATATCTCTTGGGTTGGCTTGCTTTCCTCTCAGTTAATGCTGTTGTGCTGACAGATATCATCAAAGTGAATCTTGAGGCATTAGGGATGAGCTGTCCAGAAGAAATACTCAGGATTAGCTTTATATTATTACCTTTTGTTGTTGCTTATAGTGGCACACGTGCATTAAGCATTCTACATATGTTTTTTGCAATTCCTGCCTGCATCTTGCTATTTACTTTTTGTCTACAAGGTCTTGGATTTTTAGCGTTTTCTAGTAATAGTCCTGGCTTTTTTCCTAATAATTGGTCATCTTTCAGCTTTGTTGATTGGGCAAAATGGTTTTATTTCGTTAGCTATACAGTCTACAGCTGTGAAACTGCCTCATCCTTTGTTGCTGATAGTCGTGAACCTAATAAAACTTTGAGGTTTCTAGATATTGCTGCCTGGTTAATGTTACCAGTGTTTGTGGGTGGTTCTTGGGTAATCATGCGTTTAGCAACAGATCCAAATCTAGACGATAATGCTTTTTTAAATTTTGTTGCAGCTTCTACACCATTTTGGGGAAATTTTGCCCCAGCGATCGCTACTTTTTTACTAGCTGGTGCTTGTTTATTAGGTTCAGCGACGACAGTTTCTCTTTGCCCTCGAATTATTTATCAGTTAGCTGTAGATAAACATTTTGCATCAGTATTTTCTGTAGTCTCACCTCGTGGGGTATTTGGCCCATCTCTCGCTTTAAGCCTGCTTTTGGGGTTAATTTATTTTATTTGGGGTAATGTATCTCACATCGTTGCAGCGGCAAATGCAGCTTGGTTTATATCATTTATGCTGGTGCATTTAGGTTTATGGCAACAACGAGCTAAGTTTGATGTAGTGCTTCCAAAGTTTACTCTAGGTATCTTTTTGCTAGAGGTAATAATCTTATTAGTAGGAAGTTCTGCTTGGGGCTGGCAATCTTCTCTTATCGGATTGTTAGCACCGTTTTTTGTATTAACAATTGATGCGTTAGTGCGGCGCATTCCTATTGCTATTTTCGGCGCTAATTGGTGGTTAAAACTTTATCAATCACGGCGGTCGAACCAATTTCAAGATTCGGTGATGCTACAAGTGAGCATCTTAATTTTTCTGTTGTGTAGTGCTGTTTTAGTTGGCTGTTTATTTGGTTGGCATTTAAATAAAGTTGCAAGTACAAATTTTCAAAATTTAGTCGTTGTTCTGCTGATGACGGTGGCATTTGTTGGAGTAGCGATCGCCTGTTGGACAAGTTTACCTCAGGTAGTGGCGATCGCTGAAGCGCGAGAGGCGGCTGAACACCTTTTTCATATTGCCCAAGATGGTATTGTCGTAACAGATGAACAAGGTATCGTTTGGCAAGCAAACCCAGCAATTGAATTTTTTTTTGGTGTTAATCCATTTGCTCTTTTAGGGCATCATCTCAACGAATGGTTGCCCGAATTAGCTTACTATCCAGAAGAGTGGACAAGGCGTAGTGAACACACCTTATTTCATAACGCTAAAATCAAAAATTTAGAAGTTTCTATTTCAGACCGACCCCATCAAGACTTTCGAGAATATGTCGTCATTCTCCACGACATTACCAAGCGCAAACAAGCAGAAGAAGTATTGCGACAATCAGAGGCAAAATTACGGGAAGAGGCTAAACAACTAGCTACTCAATTAGTGCAGAGTGAAAAGATGTCCAGTTTAGGACAGTTAGTAGCAGGAGTAGCACACGAAATTAACAACCCAGTCAATTTTATTTATGGTAATCTTACCCCTGCTAATCAATATATTCAAGATTTACTCAAACTGGTGCTACTTTATCAACAGCATTATCCCGACCCAGTAGCAGAAATTCAAGACGAAGCAGAAGCGATTGATATTGATTTTTTAGTTACAGATTTGCCACAATTACTAACTTCGATGAAAGTTGGAGCCGAAAGAATTAAAGAAATTGTCCTATCTCTGCGAAACTTTTCTCGCTTGGATGAGGCAGAAATGAAAGTGGTAAATATTCATGATGGTATCGACAGTACTTTGATGATTCTGGAACATCGCCTTAAGGATACAACTAAATATCCATCAATAGCAGTTATCAAAGAATACGGCAATCTGCCATTAGTAGAATGTTACGCTGGACAACTCAATCAAGTATTTATGAACATTTTGGTGAATGCAATTGATGCTTTAGAAGAATCATTTATTAATGACCAAAATATTAATACTCCTCAGATTCGTATAAAAACTGAATTGATAGATAATAAACAGGTAATTGTTCGCATTGCTGATAATGGCTCTGGTATGCCAGAAAGTGTGCAAAAGCGATTATTTGACCCTTTTTTCACTACCAAAGCAATTGGTAAAGGTACTGGTTTAGGTTTATCAATTAGTTATCAAATTATTACAGAAAAACATCGAGGAAAATTGCATTGTATTTCTTTACTCAATCAAGGAACAGAATTTGTAATTGAGATTCCCTTGCGTCAATACGCCACCACCGTTGATGTGAGATAACAGTTATAAACAAAAATATAATGTTTCTATTTGCAGATAAAGCTGTCTTCAGAAAGTGATCGCACTTTAACTTTTGCCTTTTTGTAGCAATTGCGATCGCCTCCTAATTATCCTGAAATTCGCGTCTGCCTAGTTTTGTTTTTCAAACTTCTACATTCTTTCTAGTACCTGAATTCCCAACAGGGATAGTCCTAGCTTTAGGGTTCTAGCAGTCAAATCACACAGAACTAAGCGAGATGTGCGCAGTGGTTCCTCCGCAGTTAGTACCGGAACCCCGCGATCGCGATCGTAAAACTGATTAAACTTTTTACTCAGCTCATACAAATACTCACATAAACGATTAGGCAGCAAGTCTTGCTCTACAGTACTAATAACTTCATCAAGTTGAAGTAAATACTTGCCTAACGCCAACTCTGTTTCATGCTGCAACAAAACTTTGGTATTTTCTCCTAACTCATTAAAGTTAATACCACCCTTGCGACTAATTCCCTGAATCCGCGCATAAGCATACAGCATATAAGGTGCAGTATTACCTTTAAGATCCAGCATTTTCTCGTAGCTGAAAATGTAGTTACTCGTGCGGTTTTGGCTTAAGTCAGCATACTTAACTGCACTTATACCAACTACTTCAGCAACGTTATTAATGAACTCTTGTGTTTCTTCGCGCTCTTCTTCTTTTAATCTAACTTCTAAATCTGCACGAGCATAAGAAACTGCTTCATCTAACAAATCCCGTAACCGTACTGTATCGCCTGAGCGAGTTTTGAACTTCTTGCCATCTTCCCCCAGTACCAACCCAAAGGGCACATGAACGAGTTCCACATCATCAGGAATCCATCCCGCTTTACGTGCGACCTGAAAGAATTGGGCAAAATGGTTTGATTGTCCAGCATCGGTTACATAAATAATGCGCTTTGCCTCATCTTGTTGAATTCGGTAGCGCAAAGCTGCTAAATCTGTCGTAGCGTAGTTATAACCACCATCAGATTTTTGCACAATCAAAGGCAGCGGTTCACCTTCTCTGTTAGTAAACCCTTCCAAGAATACACACTTCGCTCCTTGGTTTTCTACCAGTAATCCAGATTTGTCTAAATCTTCTATAATTCCTGGTAGCAAGGGGTTATAAAAAGATTCTCCCCGTTCTGTTACCTTGACATCCAGCAAGTCATAAATTACTTGAAACTCCTGTCTTGACTGTTCGCACAGCAATTTCCAAGCATGAAGTGTATCTTCTGCACCTGCTTGTAGTCTGACAACTTCTTGGCGTGCTGTCTCCTGAAAAGCTTCATCTGCATCAAAGCGCTGTTTCGCTTTGCGATAAAAACTGACTAAATCGCCAATATCTAAAGCATTGGCAGTGGTAAGTGCTTCTGGGTAAACTTCCCGTAAGTAGGCAATTAACATCCCAAATTGAGTACCCCAATCACCCACATGGTTTAACCGCAGGACATCATGTCCAAGAAACTCCAAAATCCGGGCAATAGAATCACCAATAATAGTTGACCGCAGATGCCCAACGTGCATTTCCTTGGCAATATTCGGACTGGAAAAATCTACAACTTCCCGCTGTGCTGTTTTTGCTATTGGCACACCCAATCTAGAATCTGCCTGAATAGCGTTAAGTTGCGCTTCCAAGTATGTAGTTTTCAGTTTCAGATTAATAAAGCCAGGCCCGGCTATATCTGGCGATTCGCAGATTTCTGATACATCTAATTTCTCAACGATAGCAGAGGCGATCGCCCTTGGTTGCTTTCCTAACCTTTTACTCAGGGATAAAGCCACATTCGCCTGATAATCACCAAATTTAGGATTGCTTGCAGGTACTAGAATCGGATCTACTCCAGCGTATTCACCGCCAAAAGCAGCAACCATTGCCTGCCCAAATTTCTCTTTTAGTTGTTCTTGTGTAGCGTTCATATATAAATGTTATCTGTCACAGGCGTAATGTGGCTGTTGAGAGTTTGATATTCTCAAAGCTTGATTATTTTAACCCTAAAATATAGTTACCTAGTGCAAGTGAGGGCTGCCTTAGTACAGCATTATGCCCTTCATTGTCTCCCATACTCGGCAAAACATCCCGAATTTGACAATACACCAAACCCAGATGGAAATTAGAAAATTTGCTGCAAGCCACTTTTTACTTAACTTCTGGCAATTTTTTTACTTACTTCTGTGAAGGATTTACCCTCATCTACTAGTCGCGCAACTAGAATAGCTTGTTGAGCTGGAGACCACTCTTTAATTCCAGAGATATGCCGGATACCTTGAAGTCGCCAAGAAATATCATTAGAATTACCTTTGTACAGCAGCACCTCAACCTCTTGCGTTGAAGATTGCAACCTGTTGAGATACTCCTCATCAATTCCCTCTTCACTAATTTCACCATCTTCAATGAGACGATGAAGGTCTTTAAGTGCAGAAAGACGACGATTTCCTTCTACAACAACATATTTATCGCCGTGGCCATTAATTGGTCGTACTACTATACGATCCATAGGTAAAAAGCCGTTCCGAAGAATACTGTCACGTACTTCCTTAACTCCAAAACTCTCAATCATTTTTTTGAGAGTTCTTTCTTGTATTTTCTGATCAGGAATTTTGTTTTCAGAAGTGGGTTTGTCACGTTCGCTTGAAAAACGAGGATTATTAGGATCTAAAAAAAGCTGTTCCAGAGATAAATTACGTGCTTCTAGTTCGTCGTTATACATGATGGTTTATGGATGCTAATAGCTATTGCACCTAAAGTTTTTAAATTGTACTTTAAACTTAGTATAATTAACTACCTTAATCCCGAAAAACTTTTATTGGTAATTAAACAATAGCTACCATCAATGAATACAGACAACACATCCTAAAATTACTAACCGAACACGCCAAACTTTGTTGAATATGATAACTACTGATTAGCCTTATTATTTAAAGTTGAATCCTCATACTCAAATCCAACCACTTTGACTGAGTAATCGGCGCACTACTAGAGATATAATCAACACCTGTCTCCGCCACAGCACGAATAGTCTCCAAAGTCACATTTCCCGACGCTTCAATCTTTACCCTAGTATTATGTTGGCGAATTAACTGCACCGCCTCACGCATTAGATCTACTGACATATTGTCCAACATAATAATATCGGCTTGATATTTTAGAGCTTCTTTCACCTGCTCTAAACTTTCCGTTTCTACCTCTATCGTCAAAGGGTAAGGAATCTGAGAACGGATACGGGTAATTGCTTCTCCAATTCCCCCAGCCGCTGCAATATGGTTGTCCTTAATCATCACCGCATCATCCAACCCCATCCGGTGATTAATCGCCCCACCGACGGCAGTTGCATACTTTTCCAACAGCCTCAGTCCTGGCGTAGTTTTGCGCGTGTCCACTAACTGAGCAGGTAAATCAACAATTTGCTCTACATATCTATTAGTTAAGGTTGCAATACCGCTTAAACGCATAACTAAATTGAGAGCAACCCGTTCCCCCATCAGCAGCGCATCTAGCGATCCATGAATTTCAGCCACTATTTGTCCTGGTTCACATGATTCACCTTCAGCCGAAACCGCCACAAAGCTAACGTTTTCATTTAAAAGCTGAAATACCCTGGCTGCAATTGGTAAGCCAGCAATTATTCCAGGCGCTTTCGTTATCCACGTAGCTGTTCCTGGTGTGACATCTAAGGTTATTAGGCTATTTGTTGTGCGATCGCCGCGACCAATATCCTCCAACAACCAGCCACGTAACAGTGGATCTAAAACTATCCACGGCGGCAAAATCCCAACCTTACTCACAATTTTATGACTTTTTTCTCTACTCTCAAAAATACTATAGCCTAAAACCTTTACCCTGCAAGGGTTTCAACTGCTTCAAAAAAAACTTGAAAAAATTTGGTCAAAAGAGTTGACAGTCTTAAGTAGG
>NZ_JCACKA010000081.1:54087-71626 GCF_059505145.1 Mojavia sp. | reverse complement strand
GATGAACGAGTATTAGAACTCCGTTAATCAGTATCTGAGGTGGATGAACGAGTATCAGAACTCCGTTAATCAGTATCTGAGGTGGATGAACGAGTATCAGAACTCCGTGAGCGAATATTTGATACTAAGGAAAGGGTGGGCATCGTGTCCGCCCACAAGTCTTTGGATTTAAAATAGTCAAAACTTCCGCAGCAACAGCCAAAATCACTCTAAAGTTGGGCATTCGTTGTCGAGTACAGAAGCCCAAGCGTAAAGTATAGCCTAATACTAATTCGTAATTCACAAAGCCAGACTAAATCTAGGTTTCTAGGTTTGAATCTGTTGCGGAATTTTAAAGAATTGGTGTAATGAGGGGTAGTTCACTCACTGGGTTTATTAAATAGTTCTAGAATTTGTCGGCAAATTTGTTTTAGCTTGTCCTCGACTTGAGTAGAAGGTATAGACGCGCCGACAATACTCCAGTTATGCACCGTAGAAAGCCGCCACGCCTCACCACGGTGGTCAAATGCAGCAACTTCCACACCGATCGCACGTCGTAATTTACTTATCGGGTCTTGATAAAATCGAATTTGAATCAAAACGCTACGACTACGCCAGGATTTACTGATACCAGGAAAGTGAAAGCCGATATCTATCGAATCTGGATCAACTAACTCCCTCGTTTCCGGATCGTTCTTCCAGGGTTTAAGATCCGATTTGGCATCAGGAAACTCATATTTAAACAAATTAACTACCGTAGCAATCTTGCTGGCGAGTTCAAGGTTAGTAGCCTGTTCAGATGCGTTCACGAATAAACACTCCTATATTGCATCGGCGTATGAAAAATGTGACAATAGAAAACCGCCAGAAGGCTTATCTTATTAGTGTTTCAGCTTATCAAGGTCTTTTGTGTTTAGCAACTTTGAAATTATGTTTTCCTAACAATCATTATTAACAAAAGCTGCCAAAAACTTTATTGAAGTTTTTGGACAAGCAATACATATTGAGTAATTATACTTAAAATTTTTAAAATGTAAGCGGTCAATTGGCTATTTTGAGAAAATACGAAGCAAGTATCAAAAATTTTGCCGAAAATCCTTTGCTGGTAAGAAGTATATATTACGGTAGCGATCTAAAATTACACTGTTAAACGGCAAACAAAAAGCAAAATATTTCAGTATATGGCGCGTCAACGCTCTATTTTTTCATTGATTCTAGTATTGTTAGCAACTTTCCTCATCAGTTGCAGCAATCCTAGTGTCGCGGTAGCACCTCCCACTTACACAACAGCTCAACTGACAAAAATCCAGGGATATGTTCCTGAGATTCAGGCTGTGCGCGATCGCTCAGAAGAACTGAGAAAGTTAATCGAACGAAAAGATTGGATAGATGTGGGTAATTTTATCCATGGCCCGGTTGCAGAAGCCAGACTGAACATGACTTATATCGCTCCTAACCTTTTACCCCAAGACCAACCCAAAGCTCGTGAAATCACGCGAGATTTTTTCAATCATTTAGTTAAAATCGATAAAGCCGCTACTCAGCGCAATACTCAACTTGCCTTGAGTAACTCCCAAGCTGCTTTTGCAGACATTGACAAATTCCTCCAATTACTTCCTAAAACAGCCAGTTAAGTTGAGTCATCAGTGCTGAATAAGTTATGAGTTAGGAGTTAGGAATCAAAAATTTCTAACTCCTAACTTATGGATAAAGTTATGAGTCATGTAGTTATTATCGGTTGTGGTGTGGTTGGGGCAGCGATCGCCTATGAACTGAGTCAAGTTAAAGGTCTAAAAATCACCGTTGTTGATCGACAACCACCAGCCCAAGCTTCCACAGGTGCTGCACTCGGTGTTTTGATGGGCGTAATTAGCCAAAAAATCAAGGGTAAGGCTTGGCAGATGCGACAAACTAGTATCCAACGCTATGAAACCTTGATTCCCGAACTAGAAGCCATAACAAATCGCAAAATTCCTTTCAACCGCCAGGGAATTCTCAGCCTTTGCCTAGAAGAAGAAAATATAGCAGATTGGGAAAAGCTGCGGGAAATCCGCCACTCTCAAGGCTGGCAGTTAGAAATTTGGGATAAAGCTAAACTTCAAAATATCTGTCCTCAAATAGACAACGAAAAAATTACAGGCGCTGTCTATTCTCCTCAAGATCGCCAACTTGACCCCACAGCCCTGACTTTAGCTTTAGTTGAGGCTGCCCAACACAACGGCGTTACCTTTAAATTTGGCGTGGCTGTGCTAGATGCCCAAACTTCACCGCCATTTTGCTCCCAACTGGAAACAACAGCAGGAAAAATCTCGGCTGATTGGTTTGTAGTCGCCGCCGGGTTAGGTTCAACTCCATTAACAGCACAATTCAAGCAGATGATTGATATTCGCCCTGTGCTAGGGCAAGCATTACAAGTACACTTAGGCCATTCACTAGGAAATCCTGACTTCCAGCCAGCAATCACTGGTAACGATGTCCACATTGTCCCTGTGGGAGATGGAGACTACTGGCTAGGTGCAACGGTGGAATTTCCTAATGATGGGAATGAGATTCCACCCAACCAAGAATTACTGGATTCTGTAAGACAACAGGCGATCGCTTTTTGCCCAGATTTAGCTACAGCAAAGATTATCCGCACTTGGTCAGGTTTACGTCCCCGCCCCGAAGGTCGCCCAGCACCAGTTATTGGTAAACTGCCAGGGTTTGATAATGTCCTCTTAGCTACCGGACACTATCGCAACGGCGTTTTACTAGCACCCGCAACAGCTTATGCAATTCGTGAGATGATTATTCCTATCGATTCTTAATAAAAACATAACTTTTTCAAGAAAGGCAGTCCTCTGCCTTCTAGTTGATAGGAAAATAGCGTGTCATTAACAGAACATAAAATAACAGTAGATTCTTTAGATTGGTTCTATCGTGAAGCTTTACCAATTGGTAGAAGTGACTTATTACCTGTAGTATTGCTGCACGGCATAGTCTCACAAAGTTACAGTTGGCGTAATATTATGCCTGCTTTGGCGAACCAAGGTACAAGAGCGATCGCCCCAGATTGGATTGGTTATGGCTTCTCTGCCACACCCGAAAAACGAGATTTTGCTTACACTTCTGATGCTTTTATTACAGCTTTAGAAGGATTTATTAAAGCTCTAGAACTTGAACGATTTTCTTTAGTTGTGCAAGGTTTTTTAGGTTCAGTAGGATTACAATACGCTCTACGTCACCCCGAACAAATTGCCAATTTAGCTATTTTAAATACACCAATTTCAACTACTGCTAAATTACCCTGGAAAATTAAACAAATGGGTTTACCTTTAGCAGGAGAAATGATGACCCAAGACCCACTTTTAGTTGATAGAACTTTAGAAGGTGGTAGCCGTTACCGCATCGAAGATAAAGATTTAGATGTTTATCGCAAACCATTTTTGAAAAGTTCTGCACCTGGGCGGAGCCTTCTAGCAACTATTCGGAATTTACAACTCGACTCAGCCATGACAGAAATTACATCTGGCTTTAAACAATGGCAAGAACCAATTTTGATTCAATGGGGCATGATTGACCCTTGGTTACCTGTAGAGATCGCAGAAAATTTTGCCAATTCTGTTCCAAACGCTGAATTAGTAAAACTGAATAACGTTGGTCATTACCCTCAAGAACACTATCACGAGGTAATTCTGCAAGACCTTTTACCTTTTGTGCGTCGTGCTAAATCTAGTTGATGCTGTAGCGTTGTTGATTGAAAATATGAATTTGTCTCACGCAGAGGCGCAATTTCTGAATTTCATATCCTACAGAACTTACGCACTCAGATCCCCCAACCCCCTTAGAAAAGGGCAGCCCTGCGCCCTTGCGGGTTCCCCGACTCCCTCAGTGGCGTGGCTTTAGACTTTCCCCCTTTTTAAGGGGGGCTAGGGGGGATCAGGGTTTTAGGCTTCAGTGCGTAAGTCCTATCCTAGTTCAGCAACGCCAAAAAGCCTCTTTCCCCCTGCTCCCTGCCCCCTGCTCACCTGCGGTCTAAATGATAAATCTTTAACTGGACACGATATCACTTGCCTCTTACCGAATGTTGCACCAGCCAGTAATGTAAGCCCACTATTAAGAGCGCCAATGGCAGCATCAACATTGGGATAATTTCTAAACTTGCCCAACTTGCAATCCAGCCTGCTCCAGTGGGTATGATCGCTGCTCCAAAACTGGCGACGCTGGTGGCGAAGCTAACAGCCGCAGGAACGAGGGCATCTGGTAATCGTTGAGGAATTAACCAGATAGTGGCGGGAAAGATTGCTGCTAATGCAAAGCCAATCAACGGTAAGCTAATCGATTGATCTGGCAGTTGCCACCAGGCGAGTAATCCAATCATCAGAAGACTGAGCGACATAGTGATTGTGCGGACTGCCCCAAGCGATTGCAAGAAATAACCTAAGATGAAACGTCCGAATGTTAACCCTAGCCAGTAAGCACTAACGCTGTAACCCGCAACGAGTTCGGGAGTGTGGCGAGCGACGGATTGTACAGTGTATGCCCAGTTGCCGATGCAGGCTTCTATGCCAACATAAACTAGCAGGAGTAGCCCAGTTAGCAGGACTATCGGCGTTTGGAGCGATCGCCCCAGATTCTCTAACGCAGTTGTATTCGATGCCGATACCTTTACTGTCATTGGTGTGTAGCGGTAGATGATTACGCCCAGCACACTTACAATCAATAGGCTGACGATGCAGGCTAACACCCAATAAACTTGCCGCCAGTTCATGCCAACTGCTAACAAAGTAGTAGCGATCGCCGGGCCACAGAATGCACCAATACCATAGAAAGCATGAAGCAAACCTATCAGATTGGCACTGCGCGAATCTTGCACAATGTAGGTGTTAATCCCTGCATCAATCAGCCCAATGCCCAATCCCAGCAGGCTTCCGGCAGCAACCATAAGCAACCAGTAAGGTGAGGTGGCGTAGATTATCAGCGCCATTGTCAGCGCAACCGCAGCAATCAATAACATTCGCGCTAAACCTAGACGGCTACTCACCAGACTGCTGGTGAATGCGGCCAGAATGTAGCCGCTAATTTGGCTAACAAACAGTAAGGTGACGGTTGCTGGAGTCAGGTTATAGGTAGACACAATCGAGGGGAGAAGAATCCCTAATCCAGCTTCGGCGATGCCAATGGCAATAAAGGCATACAAGGAGAGCGCCACCCCAATCCACAGAGGTGGTAAGGTGTGTTGATTGTCTCTCATCAGTTCACACTTCTTAATCTATCTGCGAGTTATTAATCAGTTGCCGCATGAGGTTTTACCGTAACCTGATAATGAGGGTACTTGCGACTATTTAGGCAATAGCTACTCTACAACAAGTTGAGACAGGCAGGTTACAATTCATGGCTTATTCCTGGTTTAAAGCGTTTCATATTATCGGCTTTGTAGTCTGGTTTGCTGGTTTATTCTACCTAGTACGTCTTTTTATCTATCACGTTGAAGCGAACCAAGAACCAGAACCAGCACGCACGATACTGAAAAATCAGTATCAAATTATGGAAAAACGCCTCTACAGTATCATCACTACCCCAGGAATGTTGGTGACGGTAGCAATGGCAATTGGTCTTTTAACTACTGAACCAGATGTTTTAAAAGAGGGTTGGTTACATATCAAACTGGTGTTTGTTGCCTTATTAATTGGCTATCATCATTACTGCTCTCGACTCATGAAGAAATTAGCAGCAGATGAATGCCGTTGGAATAGTCAGCAGTTACGAGCTTTAAATGAAGCTCCTACAGTCATGTTATTGGTGATTGTGTTGCTTGCCGTATTCAAGAACAATTTACCTACAGATATTACCGTTTGGGTTGTTTTTGCAGCAATTATTTTAATGGCTGTTACTATTCAGCTTTATGCTAAAAAACGCAAGCGCGATCAAGAAAAACTGACAGCACAGATCGGACAGGTTCCACAAGAACAAAGTTAGTTATTTTGAATTTCGGCAAGTTTAGGCGGTTGTTTCGTAATTCGTAATTGATGAGCAAAGAAGCTAAGTTTAGATATGGGAAATTGAGAATTTACTTCTTTTTTCAAACTCTAGCTTTAGAAAGTCATAACTACGAGTTTTTTTTTGAAATACTAAACTTGTCGAAGTATCATAGGAGGTTATACCACGATGAACAATCAGCAATTATTTAGTAATCGTGTGGCAATACTGGCGACAATGCACCAAAAGGAGAGAGTAATTGCTCCTCCTTTAGAGCAGGAGTTAGATATTAAAGTTAGAGTAACGCAAGATTTTAATACTGACGTTTTCGGCACATTTACTAGAGAAGTTAAACGTCCAGGAACTCAGATTGCAACAGCTAAATTAAAAGCACAAAAAGCACTAGATTTTACAGGTGCAACTTTAGCGATCGCCAGTGAAGGTAGCTTTGCACCTCATCCGTCTGTACCTTATATTTACTCTAATAGAGAAATAATCATTTTATTAGATAAAGAAAACAACCTCGAAATCATTGGTGAAGAGTTGTCTCTAGAAACTAATTTTAACCATCAGGTCGTGGCGAATATTCAAGAAGCGTATGATTTTGCAAAAAAAGTTGGTTTTCCTGAACATGGACTGGTTGTGAGTTGTCAGCAAACAGCCAATGATAGCAGTGAGATTATTAAAGGTATTACTACAGAAAAAACACTTTTAGAAGCAGTTAATTGGGCATTACATAATTCCCCGGATGACAAAGCATATCTTGAAACCGATATGCGAGCGCTTTATAATCCCACGCGAATGAAAAATATCGAAAAAGCGACCTATAACTTGATAGCCAAGATTAAAAGCCTTTGTCCACAATGTTCTATACCTGGTTTTGAAATTACCAAAAGCATCAGAGGATTACCTTGTGGGTTTTGCGCTATGCCTACTAATTTGGTTTATTCTGTAATTTATCAGTGCAAAAAATGTGGTTTCACACAAGAAAAATTGTTTCCTAATGGCATAGAGTTTGCTGATCCAGGGCAATGTATATATTGCAATCCCTGACAAACTACAAACATGGAGTGTAACTTGTACCTGAACATAGAAAAGCCCTCTCGCCATTGACGAACAAGAGGGTAGCATTATGGTGTGAGGAACAAACTTAATGTTTGCTTTAATTCAGTGTAGCAAGTAGATGTGGCAATTACATAAAATTAGTATAAAAATTGTGCGATCGCTTTATGGATACCTTATAAATACTTATCTTTAGCCAAAGACTGGTTAGTCAGTGGCATTAGCATTGCCTCAATAGACCTTTAAAAACCTCAAAATTGGCGAAGTGAGGAACATACCTAATTCAAGCTTAGTCCTAATGATAGGATTTTTGAATTTGCAAGTATAGCAGTTGCATATTTGAAGAGAACAAACTTCAGGAGATTCTGTGGTGTTTTTTCAACGTGTCCGTTCCTTCTATATTTTTAGCCTTGGATTTTTGCTACTCCTATTATTTGCTAGTGGAATTTTTGCGTACCTAGTTTCGCCATTAAGAGATCCAACGTTTCAACCCGATAGTGCAAATGCAGGTTCATTAGTACCTTGGCTACAAGGTGTGACAGAAGAACATTGGTTACTAGGTGCTAATATTTTGGCATTTTTATTATCTACCAATCTCACACTTATTCTCTGGCAAAGATGGGTATCTAATAACAATGATTGGTTGCTACGTTTTATAAATATGGTGTTTGCATGGGTAATATTATTTAGTGTTTTTTGGATTATGTTTATGATCTACTTATTACAACAGTGGTTAGTTGATTAAGTGTATATTGCGCCGGATTCTTGGCTACTTTATATAAGCCTTGGGTTATATTCACAGCCTTCCAAGATAGCGATCGCTAAAACATAACGCATTAAACTACTTGTTGATCGAAGCAATTTTGCGAGTTTAAACCACTACAATCCTTTTGACTGAACTGTAACAGCTATAGTACATCACAGATGAAATTAAGCTACCATTCAAAGTAGACGAAAATCTTACATCATAAGCTTTTTGGATTTTGAATTCCGTGCAGTGGTACTAGCCTCCTTGACTAAATTCCCCTGTAACTAGTAGCCACATTCTTGAAGGAGAGTAGCCTTGCACAGGATTTTTCTGGAGTGCTTTTGCCAAGATTGCTCCCAATAGCCCACGACGAACTTCTAAATCTCTAACTCCTGATATCGCTTGTGCCCTAGAGAAATTAATAATCGCCGTATCGTAATCATCTCTATTAGCGGCAGCTTTAATCGCTATACGCATTAACCGACCATACTCTAAGCCATAATCTGGGTTAATCCAAAGTCTATTGGGAATGCAGTCTTTGGAGAATAGATTACCTGGTTTATTAGTGATTTGGCTGACGCATTTCAAATCCTCCTTACCAAGCACAACAGGGATATTGATCGCTGTGAAAGTAGTAATAGCAGCTACTACCACTAAAAAATGATTAAATACTTGTTTCACCTATTGTTTAGTGAAATGTAAATTTACTATTCTTACTTTTGAATGATGTATGGCAAAAAAACAAGTATTATCAATTCATAATTCATAATTCGTAATTCCTAATTAAAAAAGTCAGATTTGTATTTTTAACTTCATTACGAAGAATTGGTATAAATCAAAATACCTTGATTTTACTGCCTAGTAATGTAATAGGGTGGTCATTCTCCACCCTATTTACAGCTTATTGCAGATAATTCAAAACAATTAACTGCCTTGAGGCACAATGTTTTCAGGCCCAGCAGTAATAATTACTACATTCTCTGGTTTAATTAACTCCTGAATGGCTTGCTGAACTTGTGCCATACTTACTGCCTCAATGCGCTGAGGAAACTCACGGATTTCTTTCTGTGAAAGTCCGTAGACGGCATTACTCAAAATTATATTTGCGACAACATTGGGATTGGCTAAATCCACAGGGTAGCTGTTGGAAATTGAGCGTTTTGCCGTGTTCAATTCTGCCTCAGTTACTCCTTGTTCACGCAGCTGTTTGAGTAAAGCGAGGGTGCTGGCGATCGCTTTTCCCGCATCTTTAGGATCTGTCTGCATTTGGATTAAGAAGGGGCCAGGATTGATTCCGGCAGCGAAGGCGCTGTAAATACCGTAGGTTAAACCTTGGCGATCGCGCACTTCTGTACCCAAGCGGCTAGACAAAGTATCACCACCCAAAATCTGATTCAATACCATAGCTGCATAATAACGCGGGTCTTTGCGCGAGATACTATTGTAACCAATGTAAGTAACAGCCTCTGCTTTGCCAGGAATTACTTTGTTTACGCGTGTTAGAGTTTGGGGTAACTCTACGTTGGGCAAGTTGAGCATTGGCGGCTTACCCTTAGCTTGCCATTTTCCGAAAGTCCCATTAAGCAAAGCTTTGACCTTAGCTGGGTTAAAATCACCGACTAAGGCGATCGTTGTAGTATCCGGTCGGTAGTGTTCTTGGTAGAAGCGAAGTACATCTTCACGAGTGATGCTCTTTAAACTTTCAGCTGTAGGAAAGCTGTGGAACGGATGATTTTCTGGGTAAATTACCTGCTGAAATACCCGTCTTCCCAGTCCTTGGGGGTCATCAAGTAGCACTTTCAGACTTGTCAATGCGCGTTGACGAGTCAGTTCCAGCTGGTCGGCTGGGAAAGTGGCATTTTGTGCTACATCCGCCAAAGTTTGTATGATTATCGGCAGATCCGCTGATAGTGCCTGACCGCTAATGCTAACTCCCTCACGGCTGGCAGTAAAGTCTAAACCCGCTCCCCGGTCTTCTAAGGTTTTCGCTATAGTCAAAGCATTTTGAGTTTGTGTGCCATTCATTAAGTTACTAGCAGTGAGATTTGCTAGTCCAGCTTTTTGATTGCCATCAAATACACTACCAGCCTCAATATGTCCACTGAGGTTAATGGTAGGGACACTGTGGTCAGGTAACAGCAAAACCCGCAACCCATTTGCTAGAGTAAACTGCTCTGGTAGCGCTTGTTTGCTCGAACTGGTAGCAGAGGTAGCGGGAGGAAGGTATTTCGCAAGTTCTGCTGGATCTACAGGTTTACCAGGGCTAAAATTCTCGACAGTGCGACCAGAACCACCACTATCAGCCTCTTGTTGACCATCTGCTTGGGTTGGCTCAAAGAAACCAATAGTTTGTTTAGCAGGATTGAGGTAGGTTTTTGCCACACGTTGCACATCCGCTGGGGTCACTTTGGCGATCGCTGCCAAATATTTTTCCACAAAACGATAATCACCAGTAATAGTTTGGTTATATCCCAGTTGGCTTGCTTGACTAGTGATGTCCTGATTACCCAGAATAAAAGAAGCTTTTAGTTGTGTTTTTGCCCGGTTCAATTCTTCTGGAGTGACTGGCTGCTGTTGTAATCTTGAAAAAGATTGCTGGAGTACCTGAGCAATTTTTGCTAACTCTTGCCGTGGGGCGGCTGTGGCGTTAATTTCATACCAACCCGGTTCGATGAGTTCTGTAGCACTACCATTCACTGAACTAGCAAGTCCAGATTCCACTAAAGCTTGGTAAAGTCTAGAACTACGTCCCCCAGTCAAAATCATATCCATGAGATCAATCGCTGGGACATCAGGATGCTTAATGTCTGGTAGAGGATACACTGCTTGCAGCAGTGCTGTACTTCCTGGTTGCTTCAAAACAATTGGCGCTTTTTGAGCAACTGGAGTAGCAGCAGGAGAATTCCCGACGTCTCTACGTCTTTGTGTCCCCACGTCCTGTATCGCTCGTTGTGGTACTTTGCCAAAAGTTTCTCTAACAGCTTTGAGTGTAGGTTCTGTAGCAAAATCCCCTGTAATTACCAAAGTGGCATTTTCTGGACTGTAATATCTTTGGTAATAATTTCGCACCTGCTCGACTGTGAATTGTTCCACATCAGCTTTTGTTCCACCCACAGGTAAGCCGTAAGCTCTATTTGGGAAAGCAGCTCGCATCACTGCCCGATTCAGCCGATAGCTGGGGGAATTTTCATATCCCTGCAACTCAGATATCACTACCTTTTTTTCACTCGCTAATTGCTCAGGCCCAATTAAGGAATTTACCATGCGATCAGCTTCCAAGGTCAGCAGTGCTTCTAGTTTGTCTCGTCGCACTGTGCCAAAATAAGCAGTTTCATCATAGCTAGTAAAAGCATTGAACTGACTGCCTAAAGCGCTAAATAGCCGCCCAAACTGCACCGGACGCTCTTTAGTGCCCTTGAACAGCAAATGCTCTAATTGGTGAGAGATGCCATTCTCACCTTTGCCTTCGTTGCGCGAGCCTACTTTATACCATACCTGCACACTTACTACAGGAGCGGTATGCACTTCCTTGGTAAGTACAGTTAAACCGTTATCTAATACCGTTTTTTGCACTCCCTGAGAGAGAGAGAGGCTGGCTACAGGTGCGGCTGCTGTTGGTGTTGCAGCATAGGTGAGGCTGCCTGAAAACGGCACAACACTTAGAAGGAAGCTGAGGAATAATCCTATAAGCATGTATGAGCGTAGCTTCATAAACAATTCAAAATGCAAAATTCTCAATTTAATTCAGCGTCAAAACAAATGATAGCAATCATCTCCAAACGCCGATTTTATGCAAACAGAAATAGGCGATCGCTCTGGTCAATTGCAGAAATTCTGTTGCGGTCGCATCACAAAACAGGTTTACCTTGCTTGTTATCAGTTTAATAAGCAATCATGTTTTCGGTCTTCTTCCTGAGGGTTTTCTCCTGGCCGACGAATTACGTGTAAAGTACTAGTTACAATAAGTGGTATCAATACCTGGTTACAATATGGAACGCGAAGCCCTGACAATCCGCTTTCCGCCTGACCTGCTTGCCAAAGCCAGGAAACTCAAAGAAAGCAGCGAATCATTTAATGATTTAGTAGTTGAAGCTTTAGAACGGGAGGTACGCCGTCGCAGAGGATGGGCGGCTCATCAACGGATTCTTGCTCGCAGCGAAACTATCAAAACTAAAACAGGGATACAACCAGCATCTACGGAGTTGATTCGCAGTTTCAGAGAGAACGAGGGGCGGCGTGGCTAGAGTTTTGTGCCTCAATTTGGGTGAAAAATTAGGGAAATCTATAACTGTAGCTTTAACTTTTACCCTTACAAATTATGCTTCCAGATCCTCATACTCTAAATATTAAATAGCTAAAGCTAGTCAATTACACTGCCAAAAAAAGAACAGACTGGTCTTACAAAGAACATTGTGAGATTGATTATATTCCCTTCGATTTATATTGGGCAATGAACGAAGGGAAATTAAGAAAATATTGGCACGTAAAGAAAAGATGCAAATAAAGCTGTTCAGGGCGATCGCATTCTTTTATGCCAAAACCATTATAAATATGGTCATCGTGTAACTCATGTGGTGGAAAGTGTAACTGCTGCTGCTGAAGAAAAGGATGGAATGTGGGCACGCCAAGTTAGAGATTGACAAGACGATAGTTTAGTCTTGCGGTGATCAGGTATTTGCACCTTTGCATGAGATTAAACTTTCATATCCAAGGTACGCACCAAAAACGCCCACTTGTCGGTAACTTCCTCAATAATCTTAGTTGTAGGCTTACCTGCGCCATGCCCCGCCTTAGTTTCAATTCTAATTAACACTGGCGCGTTACCTGCTTGAGCAGCTTGCAAAGCAGCCGCAAATTTGAAACTATGAGCAGGGACAACGCGATCGTCATGATCGGCGGTAGTAATTAGCGTTGCTGGGTAAGCTGTACCTGATTTTAAATTGTGCAATGGCGAATAAGCATATAACGCTTTAAATTCTTCTGCATTATCTGGTGAACCATATTCCGAAGTCCAAGCCCAACCAATGGTAAATCTATGGAACCGCAACATATCCATCACGCCGACTGCTGGTAAAGCAGCACCAAACAAATCTGGACGCTGAGTCATACAAGCGCCTACTAATAAACCACCGTTACTACCACCTGCGATCGCCAGTTTTGCAGATTTGGTATATTTATTAGCAATTAACCACTCAGCAGCAGCAATAAAGTCATCAAAGACATTTTGCTTTTTCGACTTCATTCCCGCCTGATGCCACTCCTCACCGTACTCTCCACCACCACGGATAGTTGGCATAGCATAGACACCACCCATCTCCATCCATACCAAAGTACTTACAGAAAAACTAGGTGTCATTGAGGCATTAAAACCACCATAACCATATAGATAAGTAGGGTTATTGCTATCTAATTTAATCCCCTTTTTGTGGGTAATAAACATTGGCACTTGTGTACCATCTTTACTCTCATAAAAAACTTGTTTTGTCTCGTAATCTGACGGATTAAAATCTACCTTTGGCTGACGAAAAACTTCGCTTTTTCCCGTCACCATATCATAGCGATAGATAGTGCCTGGAGTCGTGAAGCTAGTAAAACTATAAAAAGTTTCGTTATCATGGCGCTTGCCATCAAAACCATTTACTGAACCGAGTCCAGGTAATTCTACCTCGCGCACAAATGCACCATTGAGGTTAAAAATTTTGATTTGGCTGCGAGCATCTTTAAGATAATCAGCGACAAACTGATTATTAAGTATACTTACACCTTCTAAAGTTTCTGCTGACTGAGGGATGATTTCTCGCCAATTTTCTGGCGCTGGTTTTTTAGTATCAATGGCTATAACTCTGCCGCGCGGTGCTTTTAAATCTGTGCGGAAATAGAAGACACTATCATCGTGATCAATAAAACTGTAATCTGCCTCAAACTGGTTAATAAGTTCTACAACTTCAGTATTGGGATTAGTTAAATCTTTATAAAAAACTAAATTTTTTGATTCAGTTCCCAGCCAAACTGAAATTATTAAATATTTGCCATCTTCAGTAACTCCACCACTAAAGCCCCATTCTTTCTGATCAGGACGATGATAAATTAATATATCTTGCGATTGTGAAGTTCCTAATTTATGGTAATAAAGTTTTTGATAATAATTGACATCTTCTAATTTAGTTTTTTCATTCGGTTCATTATAGCGACTATAGAAAAAACCTTGATGATCATTTGCCCATGATACGCCAGAAAATTTAATCCACTTCAGCTGATCTGGCAAATCTTCACCAGTTTCAATATCGCGTACTTTCCACTCTTGCCAATCAGAACCGGAGGTTGATAAGCCATAAGCTAAAAGTTGACCATTTTTACTAATAGATAATCCTGAAAGCGCAACTGTACCATCTTCTGAAAATTTGTTAGGGTCAAGTAAAACTTTTGGTTGGGCGTCAAGAGTTTTAAGGGTGTAGAGGACGCTTTGGTTTTGCAGTCCATCATTTTTGAAATAAAAGTAGCGTTCGGTAGAGCTATCTTCTAGAGATTCGCCTTCTTTAAATGGAATACTATATCTTTCGTAATTCCACAGTTTAGTGAGGCGCTGTCTAATTTTTTCCTTGGCGGGAATCTCATTGAGGTAGGCAAAAGTAACTTTATTTTGTGCTTCAATCCAGGTTCTTGTTTCTGGTGAGTCAGGATTTTCTAACCAACGGTAAGGATCTGCGACTAAAGTACCGTGATAGTTATCAACCTGATCGCTCTTGCGGCTGGGTGGATAAGTCAGCATAATCTTTGATGGAACTCGTTTCCGTGCATAGTACTCGGAAGATAGGGCGATAGAAAACATCCCCAGGTTCGGTTCCCTCTGCTCAGAACTTCGGGGATAATAGCTGGCCAATTCCTTCCACTTCCCATCTTCTGCATCTGTAATTTTCTGTGCTACTACTTGTGAAGGGAACTTTGTGGAAATTGTAGCATTAGCGACAGCAACAGGTAGCAACCATCGGCAAATAATCACTGTTGCCAAGAAGGTTGCTAAAAGCCGAATCCATAAGGCTTTTAGCATTGTGAATTATGTATTGTAGATTGTTTAAGCAGTAGTACTGTGAATAAGTTTCTCTCCTTTGAGCATCCGCACTGCTGCTTCAAGTAGAGCTTCTTCAAGGTAAGGCTTGGTAAAGTAGCCGCTAGCACCGAGTTGAATTGCCATTTGTCTGTGCTTGTCTGCACCCCGTGAGGTGAGCATAGCGATCGGTAAATGGTTAAGGTTAGAGTCTTTCTGGATACGAGAGAGCAACTCCAGTCCATCACATCGGGGCATTTCGATGTCACAAAATACGATATCGCAAGGCAAACCAGAGCGAAGCTTATCCCAAGCTTCTTGTCCATCACGGGCCTGTTCGACGCGATAACCCGCCTTGTTAAAGGTCAAGGAGAGCAACTCCCTAACTGTAATCGAGTCATCGACAATCAGCACCGTTGGGTCAATTTTAACAGTAGTGATTTCTGGCATAGTAGAAGTAGCTTTTTGCTGCCAAAGGCTACCACCATTTTGTTTAGATATCCGTCCTTGGAAAATGTCCATGATTTCTAGGACGTCAGCAATCGGCATAATGCGACCATCACCCAGGACTGTAGCACCAGCGACACCAAGGGGTTTAGGCGCTGGCCCTTCAAATTGCTTAATTACAATTTCTTGCTCACTCAGCACCAAGTCAATCTGTAGAGCAATGAGGTTATTTGCCGATCGCACTACAATCACAGAAACCATGTCATCATCTCGTGTTCCGCCATAGACACTACCGCGGCTGAGTTGACGATTGAAAGCTAAAAGCTCCTTCAGCGGACGGAATGGCAATACTGTATCTCGCCAGGGAATAAATGTTTGCCCATCGGCATTATGCTGGATATTTTTGACAGGAATATCTAGGGTGTCTTCTATACCGTCCATTGGGAAGGCGATTCTAGCTTTATCGGAGACACAACACAGAGCTTTACAAATACTCAGGGTAAGTGGCAGACGAATTGTAAAGGTCGTTCCCTTACCAAGGGTAGAATCAGTGTTAACTGTGCCTCGAATTTCGCTAATCTCAGAGCGAACTACATCCATGCCCACGCCACGACCAGAAATTTCATCCGCTTGGTCTTTAATGCTAAAACCAGACTGGAACAGTAGGTCGTAAATTTCTAAGCGCGTTATGGTTTTTGCCTCTTGTGCTGTGAGCATCCCAAGCTTCAACGCCTTGGCTTTGATCCGTTCTGTATCGATACCTGCACCGTCATCGCCCACAGAAATTACGGTTTGGTTGCCTTGGTGGAAAGCACGAATCTTAATCACTCCCACGGGATTTTTAGCTGCGGCTTGTCGCACCTCTGGCGTTTCAATACCGTGAGCGATCGCATTATTGAGCATATGAGTTAACGGGTCAGTCAGATGATCGAGAATCATCTTGTCAATCAAAGTGTCTCCACCCTCAATGACTAACTCTACTTGTTTGCCGTATTTGATGGCATTATCTCGCACTCCTCGCCGCAAGCGATCAATAGTTTGAGAAAAAGGAACCATCCGTGCCCGTGTCAATCCCTCTTGTAGCTGAGTGGTTACTTGCCGGAACTGCCGTGCTACTCGCTCGGTTTCTTCAGTTACAAAGTCAATGTCACTCGCTGACTCACGCACCCTTACAATCATTTCAATCATTTCTTGGGACAATGTATGGAAAGGCGTAAAGCGATCCATTTCTAGTTCACTAAAGCCCCTGTCCTCATTGAAATCCTGGACTGGTAAATCAGAGCCTCTGCTTTTGCGGCTGGCTAAAAGAGAAGCTTCTAGTAGCGATCGCTCGTATAATTCTTGCATCCTCGCTCCTACATCTGAAAGATGTTGCACTTGAATCAGCAAGTTATCTAGTGATTGCCGCAGACGTTCTTGATCCTGCTCTAAGGTATTGCGATTTACTACCAACTCCCCAACCAAATTGCTCATATCGTCCAGTTGCTTGACTGGAACTTTCATCGTTTCTTCAAACCTGGCAGCACGACGAGTAGAGGAACGTGGCATTTTGCCTGTGCTTGGTTTGATTGATGGTGAGTGTGATATTGTTTGATCGGCTTGTGCTAGTAATTTTTCTAAGTCGCCGAATTCATCATTGACTGCCAGTGATGTTGCTGGGGTGTTCCTATCTTGAATTGCAGCTGGTGTAATTTGTTCTGGATAGGCGGGTGGTGCGGTTGACACCTGCTGATCCTCGTTTTCACCCAGTAATGCTTCCAAAGCAGCAAAATCTTCATCTGGGATGGAGGAAGTTAATTCCTCTTCTAGTAATGCTTCTAAGCCTGCAAATTCATCTTCAACATCGGAGTTATCTTCTAGAGCTACTTCATTTTCTAGCGTAGTAGCTGATGCTATATTCAATTCAGTATTGTTTTCAGCAGCATTTTCTTGCTCTATTGTTGCAGATTCAACTGTTTGGGCTATTTCCAATGTAGGCCCTAACCAACTTTGTGTTGTATCTAATACATCTAGTCCAACTAAATTTTCTTCAATAGCAAAGTTAGTAAAATCACTATTTGTTGGGCTTTCTACTGGTAAGTCAGTTGCGATCGCCAACAAATCATCGGCGAAATCGAGTTCTGTAATTTCAGCAGTAGCATCGACCTCAGTTTCCAAGGTATTTTCTACCTTGATATCTAAAACTTCTGGGTTGGTTGGGGACTGTTGTAAGCTAACAGGTTCGGTTACATCTGGATCTATTGGGGCGATCGCCAACAAATCATCGGCGAAATCGAGTTCTGTAATTTCAGCAGTAGCAT
>NZ_JCACKA010000081.1:0-53987 GCF_059505145.1 Mojavia sp. | reverse complement strand
TTGGGGACTGTTGTAAGCTAACAGGTTCGGTTACATCTGGATCTATTGGGGCGATGGCTAACAAATCATCGACAGGCCGATCTGTAGTGGTAAGCTGAATATCGCTTAAGTTAGCAGTGGCTATATCCTCAAATAAAAATTGTGGATTTTCGTTGCTGTTTTCGTCTATGGCATCGAACAAATCCATCTCCAGTTCTCCAAAAGGTTTGGGAGAACTATTAAGCGTTGTTTCTGTGGACTGGTGAGTAAATTCGGGGATAAAATCTAGAGCTTCTGGAGGCAATGCTGTTGAGGAGAGTGGCGTATCACCATCTTGCTCTGGCGAAATGTTGCCAATATCTATCAAAGGCACTTCGCTTTGAACAATGTTAGCAGAAATTGTGGTGTTAGTTAGTGTCAACTGTGCAAACAAATCATCTCCAGCATCTGATGTCAATATCAGATCTAGCTGTTGCTCTTGCTGCGAGAAAGTAATATCAAAATCTTCCAGTCCAAAACTTGTTGGGGAGGTTGTAGGTGGCTGAGTATCGCCAAAAAAGTCATTAGCAGCTGTAAACAAACTTTCCTCTAATGCTTTAGCCACATCCTGCTCAAGTACAGGATCAAAGTCAGGCTGTTGTTCTGCTTCGGCTTCCTCATTCCAGAAGTTGCTCAGATCGTCTGTTGACTGAGAAAATTCTGTTGCTGTTGTCGAAGATGTATCAAATAAATCTCCAATATCTGGCTTGGTTTTAGCCAGTGGTGCATTTTCTTCCAGTTCAGTAAACAGATTATCGAAAGATAAATTTTCTGGCTGGAGAAGAGTAAGCTTTGATTCTTCTATATAGTTACTTGGAACAATTTCTTCTACCAAGTTGGCATTTGCAGTTTCTAAGAATAAGTCATCAAAACTGCTTTCCTGGTTAGTAGATGCTTCTATGCTAGTAAGAATATTGGTTTTTGATTGGGTGACTTCGCCTATAGAAAGTAGTTCATTTTCATCTATTGCTAACTCTAATAAATCTTTAACAACATCCTGTGGGGCGCTCCCTACAGCAGACTGCTGTGATTCATGAGAAACTGACGTCAATTCCTTAAGAATTTCCTCATTAGAATCACCTAAACTATCAAGTTCTGAAATATTGCTCAACCCAAGTAACGTAGTAGGTGTTTGTGGATGTTGCAATTTTGAGTTTTCTTTTTCTAGGAAGTTCTCACCAAATAATAAGCTTAAATCTTCAGTTGTAGCTATAGTTGTTTGATGCTCGCCACTGCTTGGGTCTTCATCAAACGACAACAAATCAGCTAAATCGCTATCTACATCTTCAGTTTCACTACTGCTAAAATCAACTCCCAATTTATTAGCGGCGGTGATATCTAAGATTTCTTCTTGTTGCCAAGTTTCATCGAGTTCTGGAGTTTCACCTTCAAACAAATCAGCAAGCGTATTTAACTCAGCTATTCCAACTTCTGGGCCTTTAGAGTCAATATTGTTACTGATAACAGGTGCGTCATCTTCATGGCTAGACAAGGATTGGAACAACTCAGAGATATCAATATTAATATTTTCTGTTGTTGCTGGTATACCCTCGTCTTGATTAAGTTGCTGGGATAGCTCAGATGAATTAGTTATGCTGTTTTTACTTTCACTAACAAAATCAACAGAATCCTTCGTTGTTGTAGACTCTACGTGATTAGCGCCTATTGTATCGGTACTGGCAAATAAACTTGGTTCTGCTGCAAGCTCGTCAACTAAATTAGAGGTTATTTCTAATACCTCAACTTCTGGCAAGCTCAAGAGTACTTCTAGTTGCTGACTAATTGTAATCTCAGCTTCTCTACTTTGTAGAACTAATTCCTGAGCTTGTTTGATTTCTGTAATAACAATTTTGGCTAGAGTTAAATAGGAATTTTCAGGATTAGCGATCGCATTTGCTGCTGCTTGACATAAATTACACCAATTAGGCACATTAAATGCCTCACCAAGTTTAACTAACTGGTGACAACATTGCTGGAGATTTTGCCGAGTTTCGGTTGTTGTATTTTGCTTAAAAAGTTGCAGCATTTCCCGCAGTGTTTGTAACACCTGGGTTTGAAACTCACCCCAATTCTTATTTTCTTGAGCAGGAATAGGCGAATGCGTCTGTTTGGCTACTGTAGGCGAGGACGGTTCACTAGCAGCTATGTGCTTTTCTTCTTCCAGACTGGAGAAATCCCGCTGAAAGAAAATCTCTGTAAGTGTGTTGGCGTTGTCTACAGAAGCTAAATGTATTTCTGTTGCTGCAATGCCATTTTCTACACCACTGTTTCCTTGCTGTACAAGTAGTTCCAGATGCTCATTTAGCCACTGAAAAACTGGTTCAGTTTCTGACATCAGAGTATTAGCTGCCTCTTCTGACAAACCAAACGGCCCGCTCAAATTTTCTAATAGGGCTTTTAGAGTATCAGATACACCAAGAAACAAAGACTCTAATTTTTGGTCAACCTGAATTGGATTCTCTTTGAGAACTTTGAAACAATCCTCCAAACGGTGAGATGTATGCTGGATGCTACTCAGACCAAGCATCGCTGCTCCTCCTTTAATGGAGTGAGCCGCCCGGAAGACTTCGTTAACCATTTCTGGGTCGTTCAGGGTACTCTGGAGATTCAACAACCCCTGCTCAATCGTATTCAGATGATCTCTTGCTTCTTCAATGAAGTAACCCAAAATGCGCTGTTGTTGTTCCGGCAGCATAGGACAGGATGAAGGATAAAGGATGTAGATACCTAGAGGGCGGCTGGCCGTAGGCTAGGATAAAAGCTGAAAGATAAAGGTTAAAGGCTGAAGCATGAATAATAGTTCACACTTGTATACTTGATACTTCATCCTTTACCTTGATTCGAGGGTTTCCACGCGGAAGCGTTCCACAGAGGAAATCAAGTCGCGGGAAACACCCACCAAGTTTTGGAGGGCACCGGAAACTCGCTGTGCTTCCTGGGAGGTTTCTTGCGCGGTGAGTTCCACGGATTGCATTACATGAGCTACAGCACGGGAAGTTTCTGTTTGCTCTACAGTATCGGAGGTAATTGAACGCACAAGAATATCAATCCGATTCGCTACTTGAATAATATTTTCTAGCGATCGCTTGGCTTCTTCTGCCAATTTAGTACCTTTAATTACCTGTTGGGTACCTTCCTCCATTGCGGTCATTACAGAGCCTGTTTCACTCTGGATTTGCATCACAATTTGTTCAATTTCCTTCAAGGATTTAGCAGATTTATCAGCAAGCTGGCGCACTTCATCTGCTACGATGGCAAATCCTCGTCCGGCTTCTCCCGCCCTTGCCGCCTCAATACTAGCATTGAGTGCCAACAAGTTCGTTCTAGAGGCAATTTGAGAAATCAACGCCACAATTTTAGAAATTTCTTGGGAAGATTCCGCTAGCCGCTTAACTTTTCTGGTAGTTTCAGCAACAGTTTCTCGAATTTCTAAAATACCTGCCACGGTGTTTTCCACTGCTTCCCCACCTTTAAGGGCGATGGTGCTAGCATCACGGGCGACAGTCTCCGCTTCCCGCGCCGCTTCTGCTACCCGCTGAATCGAGTCGGTCATCACCTGCACAGAATTTAGTGTTACTGCCAACTCTTCTGCTTGCCGCAGAGCATCACTAGATAAGGCTCTAGCAAAGGTTTCTGAGTTGGTTGCACCTTTTGTTACTTCTTTGGCTGCCACTTTTACCTGTTGCACAATATCTCGCAGGTTTTGAATTGTCAGGTTAAAAGCATCAGCAACGGCTCCCAGTACGTCCGCTGTAACTTCAGCTTGTACTGTTAAGTCGCCTCTAGCAGCGCCTTCCACATCGTCTAACAACCGAATAACTTGGCGTTGCAAGTTTTCTTTGGCTTCCTCTTGTTCGTCAGCTTTGCGTTGGGCTTCATTCGTGGTCGTGAAAATTACCCGCGCCATTTCATTAAAGCCAGTTGCTAATAGCCCTAATTCATCTTCGGAATACACCGTAGCTTGAACATGGAGATTACCTTGACGTACAGCATCAAACTGATTTTGCAGATCTTGGGTTGTGCGCCGAATTTGCTTGAGTGTGAGACTCCCCATAAATCCTGCGGTAGCAAAACCGGCAATTCCAGCTGCGAGTGACATTGCCCAGCCTGTATTGCGTACTGACTCCCGTTGTTGAGGTGGAGAGAATGTGGTAGCCCCAAAGCCAACTGTAGCTACAACTAGCGATGAAACTATACCTACAGCGCCTGCAACCAGCCATTGTTTCCTTTCTAGGGTGGCATTCTCTAGGGGTGCTAACCAGCCTTGCTCGACGCTAACGTTGGGTTCTAACTTCGAGACATCTACTTGAGTAAAGACTGGGACTGCTTCTTGTGAGCCTGTAATCGAGAACAGTTCATCTTCGCGATCGCTATTTTCATCTATTGGGGAAGACTCCACAAGTTGATTACGGTAGTTACCGCTGGCTTCGAGTGAACCAGATGCCATTGCCGCCTCATTGAAGCCGGATTCTCCGTCTGTCAGATCAAACCCTGGAATGTTTCCTAGATCGTCAAATTCATCAAAGTCATCTAAAAACTCTATATTACTTTTAGAATTTTCTCCATGTATATTATTTGTGTCTTCATCAGAGCTGAAGCTCTCCGTCCCAAAAGCAGATTCAAAGGCCTCAAAATCAAAATTATCTTCAATATCCAATTTATTGTTTGTTAGTTTCACATCTGGTCTCTTTTCCTTTTCCTCCAAAGTAAAGTTTCTGCTAGAAGATGTGGATACCTCTTTTAATGTTTCTTCAGCTTCTATAGGCCCTAACCAATTATCTGGTGTAGCTTGAGACAAATTATCCTGAAGGTTGTATCTCAAATCGTTCGTTTTTGCGGTACTCTCTTGGAGAACTGTTTGGTTATTTAATATTAAAGTCTCATTTTCCAGGCTATTGCTTTTCAACTCTAAAACTGCATCGCTTGGTTCTTGATATTTTTCCTCCATCAACAACTCAGTTGGTATTTCCCAGCTATTGCTTGTTGATAAATTCACTTCTGCAAAAGGAGAATTGCTTTCGCTAGCTGAATTTGCAACAGCATCTAGGAAATGATTATTCACTTCTGGCTCATCAATACTTTCTTCTGAAATATCTTCCTGCCAAAAAGCAGGCAAATCTAATTCTACTTGCTCCTCCCAACTGTTGGCATCTGACTCTTGCTCCCTTGGCTGGTGATTTACAATAAACGGATCATCGCTCAAAGGTGGTGAGGAATCTGGTATTGAATTAAATGCAATACTACTGTCTGCTGAGATATCAAATGGATTGTCCAAGGATAGCTCTTCTATCTGATCTATAGCTTGTTGATACTCACCAAAGGAGTTTAAATCAAAGCTATTGCTAGCCAAATCTCCAGTGATTCCCAAATCTTGTATTTCTGGTTCATCAGCTAGCACATCAGATATTTCTTGGGAAGATATTTCTTGGGAAGATATTCGCTCATCATCGTCTATGGCAGCGACTTGATTGGGCAGCGTTTGTTGATATTGATTAATGCTCTCAAGGCCATGATTAGCAAAACCAATTATTTCTTGAGCATCAGTCAACTGCAACACTTTTTGATATTCAACTTTCGCAATATCGTATTGTTGCAAAACGTAATAGATGTGACCCCTTAACAAATGGGAGTTAGGGTCGTCTGGTAAATTTTGCACCACTTGGTCAACTAAAGTCGCGGCAACTTCATAGTTCTGTTGCGCGTAGGCTGTACAAGCCTGCTTATATATATCTAAGTAATCATCTATACTTGCTGCCATTTACACCCTCCCAGTTTCATCCTGCCCACCTTGCACTCCGCAAAATTGCCATTTGATCCAGCAGTCGTAGACACTGATTGTTTTTAGCATCTAATAACCATTCACCGCGTAAAAACGGAGCCATAGTATCTGGCACATGAGTTGGTAGCATTAGATGCTGCACATCAAGCCAGTCCATGCCGCCGATGTTGTCTACCGCCAAGCCGACTATTGTGTCTTGCTCTTCGATAGCAATTACCGGAATTTCTGCTCGGTCTGTATTTAACGCCGTTGCTTCCCCCAAAAATTGACCTAAATCAGCTACCCAAATTACTCGACCTCGTAAATTTAGAGTACCCAAAAGTAAAGGAGAAGCATTAGGAATCGGAGTGATTCTATCAGGACTCAATTCCATTACCTCCCGAATGCCAGTTGCTGGTAGTGCAAACTCCTGATGCGAGGGAATGTAAAACCGCAAATGTAATTCACCTTCAGGACTTTCTACTTGTAATTCAGGACGGAAGTGGTCTTGCCCACTACCACTTAAAAAGTCCGGTTTGCTGACCATGTTATTTTCATCCTTATCCTCGCAGAAGTTGTTTGACTGTTCCCACCAACTCAGTAGGTTGAAATGGTTTGGCTATGTAGGCGTCTGCACCCTGCTTCATGCCCCAGTAGCGATCAAATTCTTCACCTTTAGAAGAACACATCACTACGGGGACATTTTGGGTTTTTGGATCGGATTTTAACCGACGGCAAACTTCGTAGCCGTTCATCCGGGGCATGACAATATCTAAGACCACCAAATCAGGAGGTGCGCTTTGAATTGCCTCCAAAGCTTCAACTCCGTCACTGGCATGGGTGACTGTTAAGCCACTTGCTTTTAGAAGGTCTGTAATCATCTCCCTTTGCGCGATACTGTCTTCCACAATCAGAACTGTACTCATAAATGCCTATCTACCTCCTGATGTAGACGTTCCGTTTTGGAACATTCCCTGATCTCCCCGTAAGTATTTACTGTATAAATTGAATTTATTCCTTCACTAATTTACTAGATAATAACTTTGTACTAGTCGTACTGGGGTTGGTTGACTCTGTGATAACATTTTTTACCCCATCTGTTATCGGATCAACAAGTCTTGTATCTTTTTTGGGTACACATGAAAGGCTCTATGTTGATATATTTTTCTACCAGCGTGATTAACTCAGCATCTGCAAACGGCTTTGTTAAATAATCTGTCGTCCCGGCCATCCTAGCTTTGACTCGATCAATAAATTGATCTTGATCACTCAGCATGATAATCGGTATCAGCCGAAATGCTCTTGAATGTCGCAGCATGGAACAAATCTCGTACCCATCCAATTCCGGCATAGTAATGTCGCATAAAATCATATCTGGCTTGAATTGAAAAATGAAACTCAAGGCTTCTAAAGGATTAGTCAAAGTTAACACTTCATAGCCTCGTGGCTGCAAAATAGACTCTATAGTTTCACCGATGGACATTGCATCGTCAATACATACTATCCGCGCTTTGTCTCTACTTTCTCCCTCGCACTCTTGTGTAGGTGTATCATAATTATTAGTAATTGAATATACTAGTTTTAACCAACCTTGCTGCACGTATGGATACATTGCCTTGGCAACTGTCAAAATGTCTCGGTTGAGGTAGCGAGCTAGTTGACGCAAGGATGTTTTACCATCTGCCCAATGCTTTAACTTATTCACTGTTTCTGCTGGTAATGAGGAGTGTAGCTGAACTACATCAGCAAGTATTGGCAATTGCTCAGGAGACTGAATGTGCGGATATAGCTGCTTCCACTCTTGCAATTGCTTGGCAATTTTGGTAACCGAAGGCGCAATCTCCAAGGCGCTTAATTGTGGAGTGAGTGCCAGATTCTGATGGAAAATAAAGCTACCTTCGTACAAACTCAGCAGGTCAAAAAGCGTCTCATGCACTATTGCGTGCATAATATTACGAGCTACTTTTGGATTAATAATATTGTGTTCCAAGAGCGCCCAAAGATAGCTATACTCTGCGTTATATGCTGATTCTAGAGATGTACGTTGGATGTGGTCGAGTTGCATCTCGCCTTGGTAATGCCGTAAGTAATCGTCAATCCGAGACAAATTACTATCACCTTGTTGGCAATAGATAATTTGACCGTTGAGGAAAAAGAGCAACCAAGACTGTTGTTTGCCGCTAAAGGAATGGTAATGTCTGTTTACCTCTCTACCAAATTTAGCGCTATTGCCAAAGCTATGGGCTTCCACTAACAGTTGACCAGTACGCTGCCCCCACTCAATCAATTGCAGGATACTACGAATATCAATTTCATTTAAATTTCCCTGCATTTAGCTAAAAGGTATTCCTTGTTATTTCGTTTACATTCTTTATTCATTTTGCCCAGTAATTCTTCTATGTTACAAGTAGACAAATTATCTAGTTGATACAAGGAAAATTACTACCTATGCAAACATCTCTTGCCAGGCTATACATTCAGCAATATTCCTTAAATTTTCGTCATCCGCTTTGACAAAGCTAGTGATCACACGGTAGTCATGATTACTGTCATCAGCACAAAATATAAAGGCGCGAACCAGCGCATTTATATATGTATCAAGGCATGATATGTCATGTCTATAAATAGTTTTGTCTGTCTTGTTTTTTCTGCCTGCGGTTAAATGAGGCAAAGTAACAGAATTATCTAAGGTATAACCAAAATCACGGACATCAAGTACACAAAAGGACTAACGGTGTGCTGTATTTAGCAGAAGTACAAAAGCAGAAAGGCGGCTTACTCACTACCAGTTTACTCAGTAGCAGTTCCAAAACCGAACTAAAACTGCTGGCTTGTCAGCGAACCGACCAGAATTGGAGTACTGTGTCGGAAGAAGTGGTTGTGGCTGAGGAAGCGAGTAAATTAAATGATGGCGCACTTGTACTGGTAGAACTGAATCCGAATCGCCAAGTGCAGCGGATTCAAGAAGCAGGGCGTCCGCTAGTTAACATTTTGCAGAATTTTTCCCGACAGTTGGAAAAATTTAAGCTCAAGGAAGATGAGATTGACCAGTGGAAGCAGTCACTGACATTTCAGGCGCAAGAAATGAATCGTCGTGAAATGGATATGGAAGCACGCTTAGAACAGTTGCAACAAATGGAGGATGATTTTCAACGCCTGGAAGCACAAAAACAGGAAGTTGAAACATCCCGTGAAGAGATGGAAAGGTTGCGACAAGAAATTGAGCGTAATCGCCAAGAACTAGAAGGTGCTTGGGAGCATTTGCGGGGTGAGCAGCGTCGTTTGGAGGAGTATCAAGCAGATTCCCAACAGGGAAAGGTTTTGGATGAAGAGCAAAGTCGAGTTTTGAGTGAGTTGCTCGATCGCTTGTCTAGTCGCGTGGCTCCTACGGAAGTAGTGCGGGAAAACCTTCATTTGGCTATTGAATTGGTTGAAAGACAGCAAGCTACTCTGAACCAACACTGGCAACAGATGGAGCAGCAAAGAACTGTAGCTACTCAAAAACAACAAGAAGTTGATAGCCTCTCGCAAACTTTATGCGATCGCCAAGATGTATGGCAACAAGCACAAAGCTCACTGGAGCATCAAACAGCAGATTTGAAGGTGAATATTGCTGTTCTTGCCAGCAAGCAAGAGTATGCTCAGTTATTGAAAGAACAATTACGAAATCAAGAAGATTTATATAAGCAGATTCAATCTTTGGCCATAACATCAGGTAATGTAGTTCTGAGCCAGCCACTGGATTTAAAAGCTTTGGAGAATCTGTCTATAGAAGAACTGCAAAAATTGGTGCAAGATTTGCAGGAAAAGTTTGATATAGATTCTAGCTTTGTCCACGACCAAGAACAAGAACTCAAATATAAGCAACAAGCCATAGATGAACTGCAACAGAAGATTCACCAAGCATCTGACCAAGATGTAATCAATTTGGAAATAGAACTGACAGAAGAACAAGACCTCTACCAAATGCTGAACCAAACTTTGGTGGGACAACGCCGCAATTTGCTAGAGCGGCAAAAGTTACTCAAGCAACACCAATGTATACTACTACGACGACAAGGGCATAGTGTTGCCAATATAGAAGAGGATAATAAAATAGATTTTGGCCCTCTTCTTTTGCAAAGTGAAACCCAGCGACAACAACAGTCACAGGAACTGCAAAGGTTAGAACGTGAAATTGAGCAGATGCGTACTGGTATTGAGTTAGCCCAAAGCATGATTGACAATCAAAGTCATGACTTGCAAGAGAAACGCCAAGAGCTGAAAACTATGGAAGAAAACTTGCAGACTCTGCGAACAGCAACCGCTGAATGTTGGGGCCAGGTTAATCTCTATCAAGAAGCACTACAACCAATTCAGGATTCTTTGGATGGGTTACGGCAGAAGTTGCAAGGAATGGTTGATGCTTTGGCTCAAGTTCAAGAAACTGGTGATTATCAACTCCAGACTATCAGTCAAATGCGCCACACTCTTGTGAGCCTGATATCTCAGCCAGAATTGTTAGCATCTTAACCCCTCTTCTGTCACTTTTCCTAGATAAAAAGATGTAACCATTACCAGACAAGAGTTTCAGCCTAAAGCAATAATGATATCCATCATATTAGAATATAAAGCCACAAACCTAACCCCAGTCAGAGTTTTAAAAGTTGCCTTCGATTTTTGTTTTCGGAGAGTGACAGAAAAGGGTTACAGCAGTTTTCATTTATTTTAACCACATCTGTCGTAAGGTCACAACGGGCGTTGTGCCCTTACAGCATGGTCTATTTACCTGAAAATTATAATGATAGTGTTTCTAGCTTTGCGACGATCGCTTTTTCATTTGGCGCAGATGCTTTTATAATTCGTAATTTAGAATCATCACATTAGCTCTCAATTAACTTGAAGCCCCAAGGTTTGAGAGCTGCTATAGCTAGTTCTTTATCTACACCTTCATAAGCCTCCCATTCCAACGGGTGTTCTTTAGGATGTCCGTCGCCGACATTACCTGCAACTTTAATTATGGGACAGTTTGCCAAGCGATCGCGCTCTAGTCCTTTTGGCAGTGCTAGTTCGATTTTGCGCCCGATAAACTTCGCTGTACTTTCCTTAGCTACAGATTCACGGATTAAACAAATATCACCAGCAGTTCCCCAAGTAGTTTGGTAAATGTGGAGGAACGATATATAGGTTGCTGGTTTGATGGATCTTTTGAGAACTTGCATTAGCTGTAAACCTTACACATACATAATTGGTGCGTTATACAATTCCACTAAATACCTGATACAATTCACTTCCCCAGCTTCCTCAGCTTTCCCTGCCCTCCTAGCTTGCCTAAATGTATCAACCTTAAAGTGAGGAATTTAAAAATATACGCTGAGAGTATGATAACAAGCTCCCTGAATGATCATGCCCACTCAAACCACTGCACGAGATAATAACAATGCCTCCTTGAATTGTCGGCGATCGTCAATGTCCTTTGATAATCTGTGCAAACTCCTGTCAGAAAAATATCCAGAACGTTTTGCCGGTTGGGTTTTGGGTACACAGCAAACCAACGTCACAGCCCTCAAAACCGAATTGAGCATTGAACCGATTTGTGCTGATTATGTGACATTTTTACAACTACAAGGACAACGACCAGAAATCTCCGCTTATACCCAAATCTTAATCAGGACTGATTAGACAATTATTTCGGGAGGGTATGATGCGCGAATCAGTGATTTATCAGGAAATTCTCGCTGAAGGAGAACAACGCAAAGAACAGAGAGGACGGGAAAAAGGACGAAAAGCAGAAGGGCAATTGCTCATTCTCAGACTGCTCACTCGACGTGTGGGAGAATTACCCCAACAGATGAAAGAGCGCATTGAATCTCTACCCTTGGAACAATTAGAAAATCTCGGTGAAGCATTGTTAGATTTTCAGGCGATCGCAGATTTAGAAGCCTGGTTCAATACATTAGAGTAGCAAAAGAAGTATCACCGGAAAAGGCAAAGCTAATATTAATACGATTTTACTTTCATTGATGTTTTTCACCTATACCTATTTAGATCCAGAAACTTCAGCAAGTAGCTATACAGCAACTTAATCAGGCTTTAAATTTGTGGATCTACCAAGCGGGTAGTGGGGCGGTTTTGATATAAATCTTGTGCAACTTGCACAACAGCAACTAAAGCTACAACAGCAATAACTAAAACTGGTAATAAACCTTTACCAAAAATCGCCACAAATAGCAGCACAACTGCACCACCAAATCGGTATTGAGAACGAATTTTGCAGTAGCGGATAACTCCAAATCGGTGGAGAATACCGATAGCTAGCAAGCATAATGCAACTGAACCACAAATTAACCAGCGCTGAGGATCTGGTAATGCTAGCCCTTGCTGGCTCAACAAGACTAGTTCTACCCCAACACCAGCAGCAGCAATGCCAATTACTAAGGGGAGATGGGTATAAAGCCAGAGATTGGCAATGGCTACTTTTCCCTCTTGTCGCGCCTTTTGAATTGGTGAGCCTCCCAAGTTATCAAAATAAATCCACCACAAACTTAAGGCGAGACTCAAACCAAAGACGGCACAAATGACGCTGAACCTATCCCACTTCTGTTGTGAAACACCGTTAACTACTGCGATAATTGCCTCACCTAAAACAATTAAGGTAAATAACCCGAAACGTTCTGGTAAGTGAGAGGCGTGGGGAAGTAGCCCGATTTGAAACTTGCGTGCTGTTAGTGGTGTAGCAAAGTCAATGATTATCCCTAATCCCCAAAGGACAAACCGCCAAGGTAGAGGTATGAATGCTGATATTAACCAAAGTGAAGCTGCGATCGCAAACCCTGTAGCATATCTATTTGTCAAAAGACGTGCTGAGGGGATGTGTCTACCGGCACGAATGTACTCCACTACTAGCACAACTCGACCAAGCCCATAGGCAAGGGCGAAACCAGAGGAACTTTCACCTAAGCCGTGGTGAATGTTGATGGCCATTGCGGTTGTTGTTAACATTTGCAAACCAACTAGTAACCGATGTACCACATCATCACTATCAAAGCGGTTGGCATATAATGTTGTACCAATCCATGACCACCAAATGGGTATAAATAAAACTACAAACCCAATCACTCCTGAAAGCGAAATGTGTTCTTTAAAACTATGAGCAAGTTGCGAGACTGCAACTACAAACACTAAATCATAAAAAAGTTCTAGCCAAGTGGCGTGTCTTTCTTCTTCAATGTCTTCGCCAATGCGTAACCTTGGTGGTTGGAGAAAATTGGTCATAGTATTACCGCTTCACAGAATTCGTAATTGCTAATTCGTAACGGTTTCAGACATTTCCAAGGCTGATTTATGCCATGCTATCAATTTTTAGATGTAGTCAGTGCTTGCTTGGCATTCTGTAGAATACGCTGTGTATCAACAATATTTGCAGGCTCTAAACGTTTAGTAAAGTCTGGCTCAACAAAAGCATAAGCAACTGTACTATCGGGAGCAATTATATAAGTAGCGGGTATTGGCAATTCATAAGTCTCATCTTTGTTATACACAGGTAGGTCAACATCAAAGTCTTGCATTACTGAACGCATAGATTTAGGTATTTGGTAAACAATACCGAAATTACGTGCTACCTGATTACCAACATCGCTTAAAATTTCAAAAGATAAGGTGTTATCCTCTACTGTTGATAAAGAATAATCTGGTGTTTGCGGCGAAATCGCTACCAAAGAAGCACCACTAGCTTGAATTTCTGGCCAAACTTCCTGCAACGCTTTCAACTCTAAATTGCAGAATCTGCACCATGTTCCTCGGAAGAAGCTAATAACAACTGGCCCAGTTGCTAGCAACTGCTTTAGCTGAATCATCTTGCCAGTAGCGTTAGGTAAAGCAAAATCTGGGACGTAATTCCCAATCTTTAAACTATGGTCGAGTATTCCTGATTGTCTAAGTTGCTCAGTGGCTTGCTCAATGATTGCCAACTTTTCTGCAGGGATGTGATTCTGAGCTTGCACACTTACATTAGCTAATTCTTGAGCCAGGTTCATTAGCTTGCTCCTCGATGAGTTATCTATTTCGCAAAAACCCGTTCAACAACTCCCATGTTTTGGGAAATCAACAAAAATTTCATGATTTCGCTTGTGATTATACATTGTTTGTGGTGATTTCTACTGCGAAATAATAATTGCCCACATACTGGCTGCCAATCCAATAGCTGCTAAATGTTGCCAAAACATAGTTCTAAATGGTTGTCGCGCAATTTTTTGAGTTAATACTATCGTTAACAGCACTGAAAAAATCAGGGTTGTACCTTGTAAAAAGTCAATTACTGCCGGGTGTGCCACTAACACAGGTAATTGCTCACTATGCAAACCAAAGGTGGCAAAAGTTATGGGTAAAATGCGCCCACCTTCGCCCAAGCCCAAACGCAGATAATGAGCTAAGTTAGCACCCAAAACTAATGGTAAGTAACCATAGGCAAGTTCAATAAATGCTTTGGGTTTACGGCCAAAATTCAATAGTTGCATTAAGCCATAGGCTGCAAAGGGAATGGCTACTGGAACAAGCAAAGCTAGCAGCGATAATCCTAAGTGCTGCCAAAAATCATTTAAATCCAGATTTAGACCTAGCCAAGATTGCAATTCTGGTAAGCGATGCAGATATACACCACCCAAGAGCAAAAATAATAATGCTACTTCATAACTGCGGGGTACATGAGTTGTCCACAGTTCAATTCCAGGGGGACGCAAGTTAAATTCGACGGAACGATGAGGACAAGCTTTCAGGCAAGTCATGCACAAAACACAATCTCTGTTATCTTCTAACTGGGCAGGGTGCGAGTACAATGGACAGCCATTAGTTTCCATCCCCTCGCCTTTTTGCGGCCCACCTTTATAGCATTGATACGTGGTGCAAGTTGCAGAACAAATACCTTGCTGTGCCCTAAGTTCGGTCATTGAAAGTTTGGCAAATAGACCATTCATCCCACCAATGGGACAGAGATAGCGACACCAAAACCGCCGTTCAAAAATGGCAGAGAAAATCATCGCCCCAGCGGTGATTAATAGTAGTAAACAAGCGGAGAGGTAAGCAGTATTTTCTAAATTCCAGAGTTCTTCCCATAAAAAAATCAGGGTAAATAACCCAAACATAAACCATCCGCCCCATTTTTCAGCTTTCTCTCTCGGCCAGCGCTTGAGTTGCCGAGGAAACAACCATAGCGATAGTTTTTGCGTAATTTCACCATAAATCATGAATGGGCAAACAGAACACCACACACGACCTAAAAAAGGAAAGATAAAGAGGAAGAAAGGCCACCACCAAGCCCAAAATAAAGTTAAAGCAAAATTGCGATCGCGTGTTTGAGGAGCAATAAATAATACGCCGATAACGAAGGCAAAAGCCACTACTGTAAAACCATAATTAATGCGATCAGGCCACCAGTCACTACGCAAAAACCGCCGCAAACTAGGATACACATTTAACAAATTGACGCGAAATTGCTTTTTTTTCGGTTCGGCTGACCAAAAGATTTCTTCTGTGAGTTCTTGCCCTTCTCCGGCCTGGACGATCGCTCGTTCTACCAAATTCTTTAATTCTTTGAGATTGCCAGGGAAATCGTAAGCTTGCAAGCGGCGTAAAGCTTCTGGGGTAATATGCGGTTTAGCTAGACCTCTAGCGCGGCTGTAAAGACTGGTGTAATATTCTACCTGAGCTTTAATATCAGCTTTCCGTACCCGGAGCGGTGGCACTTTAATTACATGACCTACACACCGTTCGATCATCGACTGAGCTTTTTCTGAAACAATGAGAATCTTGGCTCTACTGGTACGAGGTTCAGCTTTTGGTTCTCCAGGACGAGTCACAGGAGTATATGTATCTGTTTGAAGTAACTGCGCTACCGGGGGTAATAACTCTGGTGGCAATTCTTGAATATTGTTGAGAACTAAAGTGCCTTCCCCCAACCATTCCAAAAGCCCTGGTTTACCACCAGCGCGACCAAATAAATCTGCACCACTCGTTTGGAGAATGCCACAATTTACTTTAATAATTGGTTCTCGCCGCCTCGGAGAACCAAAGTGAATTAGAGCAGCGATATTATCTTTTTCTAAACCTGGTTCGCCAAAAATTTCTACTGACTTGCGATCGCCAGCAGCTTCTCGAATTTGCTCGCGCAAACGCACCGCATAGCGGCTAGTACCGACAATTCCCCGTTGCGCCTTGGTAACTAAATAGGGACGTAAGGCTGTAGCACGTTCTTGTTCGTAGGTTAACGCAGATGTTACCTCAGCCAATTCTTGAGCCAATAACCGAGAGAAAGCCTGATTAATTTCGGGATATTGAGTAGCCAAACCGCGAAATTTGTCAGCAGGTACAACCCACAAATGACATTCGTTGAGAGTAGTAATTGTAAATGGCGTTAACTCATCCAATAGCAATTCCTTCAGGTGAATTACTGCACCAGGAAGGAAACCACGAGCTAAAGCTGAGTTAGTTTGATTACTAGTTTCGCTTTCTAAGTGTCCATCTTGAATAATGTAAAGTGCTTCTGGCTGAGTACCTTCGCTCACTAGGGTGCTGCCTTCTGGCACAACTTGTGGTTCAATAACTTGAGCGATCGCCTCTAACACCGCAGGCGAAAGAATTCCTAAAGCTGTGCGTTCTTGTAGCCAAATCACTGTATCTGGAGATGTGATCATAGTTTCTCCGTGCAGGCTGTTGTATAAGAGGAATTATCGCTGATAAAGAATGTTAAAACAGCTGCATGATGAGTTTATCTGATTTACCTAATCTCTGGGTTCCCTTAGTACTTTTAGGATTAATTATCATTGCTGCGGTGTTTTTTAGTCGTAGTAGTTAATTCTCCAAAGTATTACATTAGAGGTGTATGGCTAGGTACTGGGTACTGGGTAATGGGTAATGGGGGCTGGGGACTGGGGGTAATGGGGGCTGGGGACTGGGGGACAAGGAAAATTTACCTAATGCCCAATGCCCATCCCCTTTTACTCTCAGAAACAGATGTTGTGGTTTTGAAAGAAAAATGACTAGCTCCAAAGACATCTTTGCGGGTGGCGGCGAGATGGGTGAGTTGATGCGAACGCAGGATTGGTCAGCAACAGCGTTAGGTCCAGTCACAGGTTGGTCTCAAAGTTTGCTCACTTCAATCAGTATTATTTTGAATTCTCCCGCTCCCATGTCTCTCTTGTGGGGGCGTGAGTATGTGCTGCTCTACAACGATGCTTACCGACCATTTCTAGGAACCAAACATCCCCAAGCTCTGGGGCAACCTGGACTGGAAGTCTGGGCAGAAGTTAGCCAGATTCTTGAACCCATGTTGCAAAGTGTGCTGGATGAAGAATCTGCTACTTGGCAGAGCGATCGCCTGTTACAGATTGAGCGCCAGGGACACTTACAGGAGGAATATTTTACCTTTTCTTATAGCCCTATCCGTGATGAAAGTGGTGGTATTGGTGGTATATTCTGCTTTGTCACAGAAACTACAGAGCGCGTTTTAGGAGAACGGGCACAGCTTGCCATAAATGTCGGTCAGATTGGAACCTGGCGCTACGATCCCAACACGAACCTTGTTGAGCTAGACGCGCGGATGCGCCAGATTTGGGGTGAGCCGGATAATGTGGTAACGATGCCCCTGCCGATAGTGATGGAACGTATACACCCTGATGACCGGGCACAAGTAGCCAATGCGATCGACACTGCGCTCGATCCCAGGTCGTCGGGTACTTACGAAATTGATTACCGAATCGTGTGGGTCGACGGCACTGAACGCTGGGTGTCTGTCAACGGACAGGTACAATTCCAAGGAGAGGGAGAAATCCGTCGGCCAGTTGGGTTCTTGGGAATCGCTCTCGATATCACCGATCGCAAACAAGTCGAGGAAGCCTTCAGTCAGAGTGAGTCTCGATTTCAAACGCTAGTTAGAAATATGCCAGGAATGGTATATCGGTACAACCCAGGCGATCATTGCTTTACCTATGTCAGTTCTGGTTGCCGCGACCTGTTGGAATTAGAACCGGAAACGCTCTTGGAAAATCCAAACTCGTTCTGGGAATTAATTCATCCTGACGACTTACAATCTTTAACAGATTCAGTATCAACGGCAGTGCAGCACTCACTGCCTTGGAAATGGGAAGGACGCGTTATTACTCCATCCGGTAAGCTGAAGTGGATTCAGGGAAATTCCCGTCCCGAAGGAACTACTTGTGAAAAGGTTTGGGATGGTTTGCTAATTGACATCAGCGAGCGCAAGTTCTCAGAAGCTGAACGCGAACAATTACTGGCTCGTGAGCAAGCAGCAAGAGCTGAAGCCGAAAGAGTTAATCGCATTAAGGATGAGTTTTTGGCAGTACTATCTCATGAATTGCGATCGCCCCTCAATCCAATTTTGGGTTGGGCACAACTGCTTCAGGGACGTAAATTGGATGAGCAAACAACTCAGCGTGGTTTAGAAACGATCGAGCGTAATGCCAAGTTACAAACCCAAATGATTGAAGACTTGCTGGATGTCTCCCGCATCTTGCGTGGCAAATTAGTTTTAAACCCCAGTCCAGTCAATTTAGTCACGGTGATTCAAGAGGCGATCGAAACGGTGCGATTAGCAGCTGAGGCAAAGCGGGTTGAAATTCACACAGTGTTCGCTAATGATCTAGAGCGGGTGTCTGGTGACTCTGTGCGTCTCCAGCAGGTCGTTTGGAACTTACTCTCAAATGCCATCAAGTTCAGTTCCGAAGGAGGACAAGTAGAAATTCGCTTGGAGCGAGTTGGCAATTATGCTCAAATTCAAGTCAAGGATACAGGCAAAGGAATCAACCCAGCGTTTCTACCCCATGTGTTTGAGTATTTTCGTCAAGAAGATGCTGCGACAACTCGTCAGTTTGGTGGATTAGGAATAGGGCTAGCGATCGGCCGTTACCTAATTGAACTTCACGGTGGTACTATTCATGCAGAAAGTCCAGGCGAGGGACTTGGAGCCACCTTTACAGTTAGAATTCCTCTGATGATGAACCCTTCAGAATCGTCTCAGGATACAAACTCAGATATTAGTGCTATTGATCTAAGTGGATTGCGAGTTTTGGTAGTAGACGATGAAGCCGATATGCGAGAACTCGCCGCGTTCGTTCTACAGCAATGCAAGGCAGAAGTTAAAGTGGCGGCATCCGCGATGGAGGCATTGACAATTTTCGAGCAATTTAATCCAAATGTGTTGATTAGCGACATCGGGATGCCAATAATAGATGGCTATATGCTGATGCGTGAGGTGAGGCGGCGATCGCCACAACAAGGTGGACAGATTCCCGCGATTGCCCTCACTGCCTACGCAGGAGAGGTTGACCAGCAAAAAGCACTCTCTGCCGGGTTTCAACGACATCTAGCCAAACCTGTTCAACCCAAAGAGTTAATCAAGGCAATTGTGGCATTGCTAGAAAGAAGAGACAAGGGCTGATAAGTAGTTGCACAAAAATCAATATCGCGCTTGTCATAACCAACATCACGATTTTGAGATAAACGCGATCGTAAGTTTCCTAAATCCAAGTCCCTGCCAATAAGTAAGAAGCTATCTTTCTTTTGTCACTCTGGGAAGAGTAAAATCACAAAAGAAGACTGAAAGCCAGGAGGGGACAATGACACAGCCAAGAAGCCCCAAACCAAGAATAAAATTTGTGGACGAATATTGTGCAATCTACTGAAACCTATTTCCAGAAGTCAGGAGTTTTGAAAATTTCCGAGATTTATATTTGGAAATGATATCCGGCTGGTTACTGTCTCTACCATGCTGATGCAACAAGCTTTAATACTGCTTAAGTCTTGATGAAATTGAATTAAAATATTGCGTACAATATCAAGCAGTTTCAAGCTAACTATTTGCTAATTTTAGTGTTTTTACAATCTATGTCTAACCAAGTGTCTAACCGTCTTAAGCAAAATGCTGAAAGAATTATGCAGAGGTGGGAAGAGCGGGCGCGTGATGAAGTTGGTGATCGACTCTATTGAGCAAGCCGTTAACGATGCGGCGACTCAATTTTCCCAGACGTTGCGAGATATTCAAGAGTTATTTATGGTGACACTGACTCACGATCTCAGAGGCCCACTCAATGTCATAAAAATGGGTATTCACCTGAGTTTGCGTCGGCTTGAACAAGGAGACACCCATGTGAATATCGCGGCGAAAATGCTAAAAGCGGTCGAGCGTTTGAATTCGATGATTCAAAATCTGCTCGATGCTAGTCGGCTGCGGACAGGGCAGAGCTTAAAGTTTGAATTTGAAGAATGCAGCTTAGACAGCCTCGTTCGGGACGTAGTGGAGGATTTGAGCTTTGCTTATGGAGATCGGTTTGTTTTAGTCTCTGATGCTGCTATCAAAAGCAATTGCAGCCGTAAAGAGATACAACGGGTAATTGAAAACTTAGCTATTAACGCCGTGAAGTATGGTGCTCCTGATACGCCAATTACACTCACGCTTCAGGAAATTGAAACGCAAATCAGCCTCACTATTCACAATGAGGGTAATCCGATCTCTCTAGACGCTCAATCAATCTTATTTCAACAATTTCGTCGAACCATCTCTGCCAGGGATCGAACAGGATGGGGATTAGGATTATTTTTAGCAAAAAGTATTATTGAGGCGCATCAGGGGACGATTGAAGTTGAAAGTGTGGAGGGGAAGGGGACAAGCTTTATTGTTAAGTTGCCTAAACTTCCCTATTAGGGTGGCTAGAAAAACTCTTTTTGTGGTGCTACAGCTAACACAGTGCTAACAGACAATTCAACTCTTGAACGCCAGGAATTTCCTCGCTTCTTGCCTCTGCTACTGAATACGTTGTTTATAAAATATCAGTGCGATTGCCTTTGGCACTGCGCTCCGCGCGATCGCCTTAAACTCAAGCCTTAGTACAAGTAAAATACCTAAACACAAAAAATATCAAAATTGAAAACCCCACCCCTGCATAAAACACACTATTAATGCCGCCAAAACCAAAGGCTATACCCATCAACACGGGCCCCAAGGTTTGCCCTAAGCCAAAGAATGTCCCATTAACTGATAAAATCGTCGCCAAATATTCTCTGGGTGATAAATCTGCCAAAAGTGACTGAATGCTAGGAAAACCAAGCCCTAAACCAATACCAAAGATTGTGGTAGGAATTAATAAAAACCAAATACTTGGCATGAAGGGAACAATCAAAAGAGCTAAAGCATAAAAAATAAAGGATGCTTGAATTAAATTTGTAGCTTTAAATCTTCTAGCTAATTTGCCTAACTGGGAAGATGAGATAATAATTGCTACAGAAACGCTAGAAAGTAGTATGCCAATTAAGGATGGTGGGGCTTTAAATGTATCGTTAATTAGCTGAGGAAAATAAGTTACATAGGCTCCATAAAGGAGAACAAAGTTAGCAGCACTAGCAATAAATAACCCAAATAATTGCCGATTTTTGAGAACTTTGGCTGCATTACGTAAATACTGTTTAAGATTGCGATCGCCTTTTGGTTCAGGATTTTTGAGTGCGAACAATACAAGTAATCCAATAGGAATCGCTATGATCGGCAGCATAAACGGATAATACCAGCCCAGTGTTGCCAATGCGCCGCCTATTGTTGGATAGCTTGCTGTACCTACGCTGCTAACGCTGGCATTGTAGCCCATTGCTGTAGTACGTCTATCTCCTTTATATAAATCGCCAATTAAGGTAACACTTAAAGACAGTAAACAAGCTGCACCAATTCCTTGCAGAAAACGTAACCATAGCAACAGATTAAAATCACGAGCAAAGCCACAAGCTGTACCTGCAATCCCAAATAACAATAAAGAAGGAACAATAATCTTTTTTCTACCAAATCTATCAGCAAGCACACCAATAACAGGGCCAAGTATCAGAGATGGTAATGTAAATGCTGTAACCAATAAACCTAAATTTCTTGGATTAACATTTAACTCTTTGGCTAAGTTCGGAAAAGCCGGAGTGACACTAGAAACTCCCAACACAGCAATCAGAGAAATAGCACAAACAATTTGAAAATTCAAATCTAGATAAACTGGTTTGCGAGGCTCTAATTGACTGATTTCTTCTTCGGAATTCATGACAATCACCCTAATAATTACTATTTAACCAGTAAGGGCACAACATTGTTGTGCCCCTACCGCGTGTTCATCCGTTGAGGATATAAGAACCGCTATATTGGTAGCTTAAGCAGCAAGTTTTTCTTCCAGTGGTTTAAAGGTCTTTTTGGTAGCACCACAAATTGGGCACTTCCAATCTTCAGGAATTTCTTCAAATGGTGTACCAGGAGCAATTCCAGAATCAGGATCGCCAGCAACAGGATCGTAAATCATGCTGCACTGTCTACAAACCCATTTACGAGTTTTAGGATCTTCTCCAGCAATCCTAGTTACAGTTTGTCCACCATTTAAGACTTCTAAAGCTTCTGCGTAGCGATCGGCGTGGTAATTTTCGATAAATTTTAACAAGCCAAAACGGTGGGCTGCTTGCCGGAAAGTGTTAGCGTGTTCGTTAGATTCTTGAGCTTGTTTAAGAAATTCTTCCGCAGCAGGATTGTCGCGATCGCGCTGGGCAGCAGTGGCAAACTCTGGATACATTGTGGTGTATTCATAAGTTTCACCTTCAATTGCCAAAGATAAGCAACGAGATACAATTGCCCGCTTTTGTTCTTCAGTTAAAGCATCTGGATCTTTTACTAGAAGTTCTGGGTGTAGCAAAACAAAATGTGCAAAAGCGTGTGCAGTTTCTTGTTCTGCTGTTTCTTTAAATAGTTTTGCTAAGTCTTTATAACCTAGTCTATTTGCTACCTCAGCAAAAAACAGATACTTTCGATTCGCCATCGATTCACCACCGAAGGCAGCTTCTAAATTTTGAAGAGTAGTAAAGTTTGACAAATCCATAGTTTTGGGATGTTGGGAAATCATATCTCATAGGTAAAACAAAAGCCAAAACGAAGTAAATAAACTAAATATATGAGTTTTAGAAACGTTTTATACAACGTTTTGTAACTCATATTCATTTACCCATTTTGTTGGCTGTCTCAGGATATTATAAAACTGAAAAATTTTGCAGATGACAAATTATATCTTTGATTTATGAGATGGCCTATGTGTGATTTATTACATGGCTCAAAAGTTATAAGTATAGCTCAATACGGTTCAGATAAGAGTTGATCCTCCCTAACCCTCCTTAAAAAGGAGGGAATTAAGCTCCCTTTTTAAGGGTGTTGGGGGGATCTTCCGAAACCAAATACCACTAACTGAACCGTATTGAAGTATAGCTAGCCAGTGTATCACGTGGCATCAAAATTTTGGATGCTCGGTTTATTTGTGCCTTGTTGTACTAAATTTTCATCCCTAGATTCCTATCGAGTCAGATTTACTAGTTATCATTTTGGGTACTATAGCAATCCGATTTGATTTCTGAATAACTCGTAGAGGTAAGGGACTGGGGATTGGGGGCTGGGGACTGGGAAGAAGGAATAAAGGTGTACTGAATTTTGTTCAAAAATCAAATATGAGTCCTATATTTATTATTCAATTTGGGATTAAGCAATTCCGCCATTGACGCGGATATTTTGCCCAGTGATCCATCTTGCTTCATCGCTGGCTAGAAATGCCACCACACTGGCAATCTCTTCCACGTCTCCCAGCCTTCCCAAAGCAGCCATTTGAGCTAAACGGTTAATTTGTTCTTCTGTTTTACCTTCTCGAAAAAGTTCTGTATCTGTAGGGCCAGGAGAAACAGCATTGATTGTTATTCTCTTTGTACCGAGTTCTTTAGCTAGTACTCTGGTTATTTGTTCCACAGCACCTTTCGTTGCTACATAGGCGCTATAAGTTGGGAGCATCATTGCTGTGGTTGAGGAAGAGAAGTTGATAATGCGTCCTCCCTCAGCCATCTGTTGGGCGGCTTGTTGGCAAGCAAAATAAGTACCTTTGACATTAATTGCTAAAATCTTGTCGAACTCTTGGTCTGTAACTTGAGTTATGGGTTGATAAAAAGCGATTCCGGCATTGTTGACTAAAATATCGACTTTGCCAAAGTGTTCAATAGTTTGATCAAAAAGTCTTTTGATGTCACCTATTTGGCTGATGTCCCCTTGTACAGCGATCGCCTGTCCTTTCTGCTGGGTAATTTCGGCAACAACTTCTTGAGCTTTAGCTGTATTACCTACATAGTTAACGACAACAAACGCACCGTTACCCGCTAATTTTAGGGCGATCGCTCGTCCAATCCCCCGCGATGCACCAGTAACAATTGCAACTTTTTCTGTTAGGGGAGCCATAGATTAACCTCAGTTCGTGTTGTTGATTATGAGCTTAAAGATGAGTTGTATGAGGAACTGTGGCTTCTTCGTCTGTTTCTGATAGTTGCGGCTGACGCTGGGGTAGATAGCGATCGCGGATTTGCCCAATCACTATATATAGAATTGGCACAACAAACAAACTCAAGAAAGTAGAAACAATCATTCCACCAGCCACAGCTGTACCAAGGGATCTTCTACTGGCTGCGCCTGCTCCTTCGGGATTGACTAATGGCCAAATACCCAAAATAAAAGATAAGGAAGTCATCAGAATAGGTCGTAAGCGCTCTTGAGAGGCTTGTATAGCTGCTCTAGTTAGCGAAAAACCCTGTTCGCGCAGTTGGTTGGCAAATTCCACAATCAAAATGGCGTTTTTACTTGCCAGACCAATCAACATCACTAGTCCTACCTGGCAAAACACATCGTTGGCTAGACCCCGCATTGACTGTGCTAACAGTGCGCCCAAGATAGCCAGGGGAACTGAGAGCATGATAATTATTGGGTCAACATAGTTTTCATACTGAGCAGCCAGTACTAAGAAAACAAAGACCAATCCCAAGATGAAAATTATCGGTGCTTGACCGCCAGACTGTTGTTCCTCGGCGGCGATCCCAGACCATTCGTAGCCCATACTCGCCGGTAAAACCTGCTTTGCTAGTTGCTCCATAGCTGCGGTTGCTTGTCCAGAACTATAACCAGGTGCGGCTGCGCCGTTAATTTCAATCGAGCGAAACAAGTTGTAATGATTAATTGTTTGTGCGCCGATACTAGGAGTAACTTTTATCAGACTGCTCAAAGCAATCATTTGATTGTTCTGCGAGCGAACGTACAATTTACCAATATCCTCAGGATTGGAGCGAAACTGAGCATCTGCTTGCACATATACCCGATAAGTTCGTTGTAGCAAATTAAAGTCGTTGACATACCGCGAACCCAAGTAACTCTGTAGGGTATTAAAGATATCGCTTACTTGAATTTGCAAGGCTTTGGCTTTGTTGCGGTCTACTTCAATTAACATTTGCGGCGTACTAGCGCTAAATGTGCTGAATACAGCTTGTAAGCCTGGTGTTTGATTACCGCGTTCGAGTAACTGCCCCATAGCTTGCAGTAATCCGTTTAAGCCACTGTTACCTGTTCTGTCTTGTAACTGAAATTGGAAACCACCAAAACTGCCTAAACCTTGAATTGATGGGGGATTAACCGGGAAAATTCTTGCTTCTGGTATTGTTGACAGCACTCCTGCTAATTTGCCAATGATCGCTTGTGCTGACTGTCCCGGTTCGTGACGCTCATCCCAAGGTTTGAGGGTAGTAAAAATTGCACCACTATTAGCAGAGTTGCCACTAAAACCAAAACCACCAATAGCGAAAGTTCCTGTGACTTCTGGTAATTTCAGGATTTCTTTTTCTACCTTAGCCATAACTTTGCTCGTGTAGTTGAGCGAAACTCCCTCTGGCCCTTGGATGATGGTAATGAAATAACCTTGGTCGTCATCAGGGATAAATGCTGTAGGCACACGCATGTAAAGCCAGGCCGTCAATCCTAAGGAAATGATAAATAGTAGTACAACGATCGCTCTGATGCGATTGAGCCGGATGAGCGATCGCTCATACTTGCGGCGCGTCCAATCAATAAATCTGTTAATCTGAGCAAAAATCCAGCCCAACCAACCGCGCTGTCTTTGCCCCCGGCGCAACAGCAAAGCTGAAAGCGAAGGAGTCAGAGTCAAGGCCAAAAAGGTAGAAATCACCATCGAAAAGGCGATCGTTAGTGCGAATTGTTTATATATCTGTCCTGTAGATCCTGGAAAGAATGCCACAGGGACAAACACAGCCATTAGCACTAGAGAAGTTGCAATAACTGCCCCGAACAACTCCCTCATTGACTGGAAAGCAGCTTGACGAGGTGTCATTTCCTCATCTTCGATTAAGCGAGAGATATTTTCGACCACAATGATCGCATCATCAACCACCAATCCTGTTGCCAAGGTTAAACCAAACATGGTCAAGGTGTTGATCGAAAATCCAAAAACCTTGATAAAGGCAAATGTACCCACCAAGGTTAAAGGAATCACAATCACAGGAATCAGCGTGGTACGCCAGTCTTGCAAGAACAGAAAGATAACTAAGACAACCAGAGCGATCGCTTCTATTAGCGTCTTTACAACTTCTGCTAGGGATGCTTCTACAAATAGCGTTGTATCAAAGGCTACTTGATATTCCATTCCTGGGGGAAAGCTTTGTGCCAGTCGCACCATTTCTGCTTTCACCGCCTTAGCGACATCCAAGGCATTACTTCCTGGGCTGGCAAATATCCCTATACCCACACCTTCGTTAGCTCTGAATCGCAGAAATGTGTTGTAATTTTCTGCTCCTAATTCCGCCCTACCTACATCTTTGAGTTTGATCAGTGTGCCATCTGTACCTGTCTTGATTACCATGTCGGCAAATTCTGTTGCTTCCGTGAGCCTGCCGATGGCTTGCAAATCTATTTGATACATTTGCTCTGGTAGTGTTGGCTGCTGCCCAATTTGCCCAGCACCTACCTGTAAGTTTTGTTCATTAAGTGCATCAATCACATCTTGGGCTGTGATGTTGCGACTAGCAAGACGGTTAGGGTCAAGCCACAGGCGCATTGCATAGCGGCGTTCACCAAAAACCTGCGCTTCACCTACACCATTAATTCTTTTAAGGGCATCTATTATATAGAGGTCGGCATAATTACTTAAAAATACGTTGTCGTACTCTTGGTTATCTGAATACAACCCGATCGCTAAAAGAATATTATTAGACTGTTTTCTGACAGTAACTCCAGTTTGCTGCACAGCTTGTGGTAACTGCGGTTCGGCAAGAGACACGCGATTTTGCACATCGACCGCTGCAATATCTTTGTCTCGTGATGGGTCGAATGTGACTGTAATTGTACTAGTGCCATTGTTACTACTGCTCGAAGTCATATACTTCAAGCCCTCGACACCGTTAATCTGGCGCTCTAAAACAGTTGTTACTGTGTTTTCTACAACTTCAGCACTAGCACCAACATAGTTTGCATTCACAGTAATTTGAGTTGGGCTGATTTCTGGATACTGTGCAGTGGGTAGTGTGGGAATGCTGATTGCTCCTACCAGGAGAATAACTATGGAGCAAACACTAGTAAATACAGGTCGCCTGATAAAGAAGTCAACAAACATGGGGATTGGGGATTGGGGATCGGGGATTGGGGATTGGGGGTTGGGGATTGGGGGTTGGGGATTGGGTATTGGGGATTGGGTATTGGGTATTGGATATTGGGTATTGGGTATTGGGTATTAGCTTAATTGCCGTCACTAGTTCCCAGCCACTAGTCCCCAGTCCCCAGTCCCCAGCCCCCATTTCTAAGACTCTGGAACGATAGGAACACCATCTCTAAGATTCAGCAAGCCTGAGACAATGATTTTCTCATCTGGTTTCAATCCATCAAGAACTTGGTAATTATTACCTCTAATCTCACCTAACTTCACCCGCTTTTGTCGAGCTACTAGTTGCAAATCTCCTTGTGGAGATTGTTGTTTTCGCGCTAAATAGACAAAAGTTTCCCCAGCTACACGCGCGACTGCTGTTGTTGGGATTAAAACCCCTGGCTGTTGGCTCCAAATAACTCTAGCCCGCACTAATTGATCTGCCCGCAGCCTACCTTGAGAGTTGTTCAAGAGTGCTTTAATCAATATTGATTGGGTATTACTACCGATATTTGGAGAAATGAAAAATACTTGGCTTCTGCCTAAAGGTCGCCCTTGCTCATCCATGATCTCTACTGGCAACCCTTTACGCAATTGAGAACCCCGCTCAAGCGGCACGGAGATATTTACTTCTAAAGGTCGGTTTTGAGTGATAATAGCTAATTGTGTGGAATTATTCACAAAATCGCCTACTTTTACCGGAATATCACCAACCGTGCCCGCAAAGGGGGCAGTAATTTTGTAGTATTGAAGCTGGACTACTTCTTCTTTAGTATTGGCCTGAGCTTGCTGCAAAGCTTTTTCATACTGTGATACGGTAGCTTCTTGTGCTTGAATTCTGGAGCCTATTGCAGCGAGTTGAGCTTTGGCTGTGGCGAGCCGATTGGCATACTGATCCCTAGTTTGTCGAGCTACGGCTCCTTGTTCAGCCAAGCTAGCATACCTGTCAAATTCTTGCTGGTTCAATTGCACATTAGCTACATTAGATAGGCGATCGGCTTGTAGGGATTTGAGTGTAGCGATCGCATTTTGGAGTTGCGCTTTAGCTGCTTCGGCCCCAGCATTTATCCCACTGACCGCTGCTTGTTGCTGTCTAGGGTCTACTTGGATAATTGCTGCTCCTTGAGCAACTGAATCTCCAGGTCGTACAAATATTTGAGTGACTTGTCCCTGAATTCTCGGTTGCAGCCGCACTGAGCGCCGAGATTCTAAGTTAGCAATAAAATCTGAACTTTGCTCAAGCACACCTGTTTGAACTGCGGCTATCCTGACTCGCACTCCTTGAGGTTGAGCATTAGCAGGTGAAGTCGGTGGATTTTCAGGAGTTAGCAAACGCCAAACTATAGCTGCTCCACCACCAATCAATAGTAGTGCAGCTAACAATAACCGAAGCCACCGCCGTTGTTTTGGAGGTGGCTCAAATGATGTCTGCGGAATACTTTCTTCAAAATCAGTTTGTGGTTCAGGGGATGTCATGGTATACAGAAAACCTAAAAAATTTAACTAAAACTGAATCAGAATTTAACCTCTTGATATTGAATTTATTAATTTAGCATGAAGCCTCATGGCAAATTATGTGTTAGCTCATCTACAATATACTCCTTTTCTAATTGGGCCTAATCTACCCAAAGGTGAATGATAAAATTCAGTTTACAAATATGGTAATTATGTTGAATTTGCAATTATTGCACAAAATGTTCTAATCTTGCTGCGGTATGCTTACCTCTTTGGTCTCAGCGCCAGTAAATGTAATTTATTATTCTGTTCTCATGATTTTTTTACACTTAATTATTCTAGAAATAAAATACAAAACCTTTCTACAGACTGCCTGAGAGCAAAAAGGATTATCTAAAATGTTGTTGGCTACGGTATAACCAATAACTTTAACAAAAAAAAGGAATACAGGTAATACCAATTTTATTTAAGGTTGCTACAGACGACGAGCAAGGAGTAAGGGAGAATAATTTGTATCTGTATTTTAGAGAGGAGCAGAATTGGTGTTGAAATTAATACAGTTGAGTTCTTTAACTGTCTTCTTTACAGTTACCCAATTAATTTGTCAATGACTGATTTTAATGAATTTTGCTCTGAATAATTCAACACAGAAGATAACAACTTTTGTTCAAAGGCTTTTGAGAGAGCGGTTTGAAAACGCTACCGATGTTTGATATGATGTCCGGCAAATCACCCTGAATATGTCATTACGAGTGGAACGAAGTGAAACGACTCAATCGCAAAGTTTTTGGGATTGCTACTCTTCGGTCGCAATGACGGTTATTTAAACGGACATGATATGAGCTGGAAAAAGGGTCAAATTATTTCTGCACTAGCAGTATATACTTCTGTTATCGATAACTCGCATTGCGCGCAGAGTATCTAGCTATAGTTCTTTTTGTTACCATTAACTTCAGATATCCCCGTGACACCTGCACCGCTTTCCACAGCAGCTTTTGTCATTTCGCCACTGTTGAAAACTAAAATCACATCAAGTTCACTGAGATTAAATAGCATCACAGCCAAAAGCAGAGAACACCTAGCGTAAACACTAACGAAAAAAACTTTATAATTTTGGCTAATTGATTTAGTTTTCAACTTGTTTTATTTAGATATCTGCATTAATATAAATTAAATATTATAAATACATAACCCAATTAGAGATACATCAAAAATGCGACAATCGCACACAGTGCAAATCATCTGCAAGTAGATTTGCTGTCATCTTACTGTTTTTTGGAAAGGAATCTCCTGGCGATGAGAGCATTTAATGCAGGTGATTATACAAATAGGGAGACCCTGACGCAGCGCTGTCTCAACGCATATTTGCGTCCTAATCATCACTAAATTATCTCTTTGGCCGCAACTGAGGATAAACTCACCCAAGCTCTCTTTCAATTAAAGACAATCGCTGACGCTGCTTTAACCAGGCTTCACAAACTTCTTTAGTAAGTGTGATCTCTTCTTCAGTCAAAAGCTCGTCCGCTTTTTTATCTGCCAGAATTTGGGCAGCTTTAGCAGCTTTTTGGTAATTAACGCCGTATTTGACTAATTCTGTATGTAATAATTCCTGTTTATCTTCATTATTAGACATTTTTATGTTAAAAAATATATTTTTTCCTTACTTTACTATTTTTGCAATTTAAAAACTAAAAACTTCTAACTCCAGATAGATTAAATAATTAAATTAAGATTTCCATAAGATTTTAGAAAATATTAATAGTTTGAATGCCTCATCAAAGCTATGTCATTAAGAAAAGGTTGATAATGCAAGGAAAATTAATCAGAAGGTGATTACTCCAGAAGCATTGGTTAAACCTAAAAACAAGTTTATGCTTCCAGAAAAACTGCGCTCTGTAATTTACTTGCAGAGCGCAATTCCATGATGGTACGTCTTTACGTGCAAAGTTGCTAAACAGCTCTTTCAAAGAGCCTTTTAGGATACCAAGTTAATCTCACCCTAAATCGAACAGCAGAATTTCTGCACTGTCATTAGTACTGATTTCGAGTTTTTCTTCTGCGGTGATTTGTACGCCATCCCCTGCTTGAAGTTCCTCGCCATTGAGAGTTGCTACGCCTTGAGCTATATGTAACCAGGCATAACGATTAGGTTTGACGTGATAATTAACAACATCACCGGTTTCCAAAACAGATGCATATAAATCGACATCTTGGTGAATTGTTACAGCACCATCACGCCCATCTTTAGCAGCAATTAAGCGTAGTTTTCCACGCTTTTCTTCTAAAGAAAAATTTTTCTGTTCGTACCTTGGTTTCATTCCTTGCTTGTTAGGTAGAACCCATATTTGCAAAAAGTGAACTGGTTCAGTTTGTGAGTGATTATATTCGCTGTGGGTAATACCAGTACCAGCACTCATAATTTGTGCATCCCCAGGACGAATCACCGAACCTGTACCTAGACTATCTTTATGTTCTAGCGCACCTGCCAAAACATAAGTCAAGATTTCCATATCTCGATGTCCGTGGGTACCAAACCCAGCACCAGGGGTAACTGTATCATCATTAATCACCCGTAGAGAGCGAAACCCCATGTGATTCGGATCGTAAAAACCACCGAAGGAAAATGTATGGTAACTATCGAGCCAACTAATTTTAGTATGACCGCGTGAGTTACTAGGATGAATTACGTGAGTTGTCGTATTTGGAGACATAAAGTTACCTAATTTTTAGTAGATTTTTAAATTCACGGAATCTCGCATTTTTACTGCTAGTCCAAGAAGGCAGAAGGCATATTGTTTATTTCACCAGCTTTTTAACCTTTTTCAACTGGATAGTTATTTACGCCACGCTGCACTAGTTATTGATTAACTCTGGTGTACAATGCCTAACAGGTGCAATTAAATATCAAATCTGGCTAAATTACTCACCGCTGTTGCAGATTTGGATATTTGAAACTCCAAACCTGGCAATACTATTGCTAAGGCAAATATGCTGGTCGTCATTCGATTTATTTGGTGAAGAATACTAGTACAATTGGGTTTTATCAGCAAAACAGCATTGTCAGATTTAGTTTCACTTATGTTTAGCCCTGTTTTGAACTATTTAAATATTAATGTATAGAAATATAAAATGAAAAGTACGCACTTAAAAGTGACGTACTTACCAAAAGGTGACTGCTAAGTTTAAGAAATTTTACTTCGCTCAAAAGTACTTATCTGACACCAGCTGGCTGTTGAGTTGCCTTAACAGCAGATGTACCATTCTCTCCTTTGATTTCTGCAACTTGCAGATGAGCTTCTAAGAACCAGAGACGTTTGTCAATGGTGCGAGAAATTTCAGTGTAAAGGTCAGCGGTGTCAGCGTCACCTAAATTATTAGTTTTATCGATCGCTCCTCTGAGGTGTTTAGCATAAAGTGCAAAGCGATCTGCCAAAGCTGTCACATGGTCTTTACCATCCAAAATGTCAAAGGGATATTCTGGCAAAATCGAATTAGTTGCTGCGGCGCGGGCTGTTCCTACAGCGTAGCCTCCTAAAGCTGTGACGCGTTCAGCAATCATATCGACGTACTCTTCTAATTCGCCAGCCAATTCATCAAATAATTCATGCAGCTGATAGAAGTCTGTGCCTTTAACGTTCCAGTGCGCCTGTTTTACTTGGGTTTTGAGATCCAAGGTAGCTGGCAAGGTTTGATTGAGGATGACTACGATTTGCTTACGCGCTTCGGCTGGAATATCAATGCGGGTGGGATAAAGCCGTGATGAAAGTTTATTGTCGCTCATGTGTTGTATCTGCTTGGTGGATTGTCACGACAAGTCTACAAATTATGGCTGATGTTGCGAAACTCCCTGCGGGCAGATGGAATTAAGGGATTAATCAATTAATATCTTTCTCATTATCCAGAAATTGGCTACTAGCTTACTCAGAGTCGATGGTTCTCAATGTTATTAAATGTACCTCCAAAAAGCCGATCGCGGATGGTATCATTCTGCAAAAAGTCATGGGGGAAACCAAGCTCAATGTGACTGACTTCATTCAGACGTTGCAGATGTTCCGGTGATAAATCGACATCCAAAGAAGCTAAGTTATCTTGAAACTGAGTTAGCTTACGTGCGCCAATAATCGGGATAATCACACCAGTTTGAGCGCGTAACCAAGCTAGTGCTACCTGTGAGGGTGTATGTCCAATTTCTGCGGCTACTTGACTCACAACATTAGCGATCGCTAAATTCCGTTCCGAAATACTTCCTAATGCTGGATTTGCTAATCGTCCTTGTTCGCCGCTTTCTTGAGGAGGCTTATTGTACTTACCTGTTAGCACACCACCACCTAAAGGCGACCACGGCGTTACTGCCAAGTCGAAGGCTTTTGCCATTGGTAGCAAATCCCGTTCTGGTGTCCGCTGAATCAAACTGTATTCAACTTGCAACGCGACAAAAGTTGTCCATCCTTGATATTGGGCAATTGTGTTTGCTTGAGCAACGATCCAAGCAGGTGCGTCCGAAATGCCAATGTAGAGTACCTTACCTTGGCGAATGACATCATCAAGCGATCGCATGACTTCTTCTACAGGTGTTGTGAAGTCCCAAGCGTGCAACCAAAATAAATCAATGTAGTCAGTGTTCAGCCGTTTCAAACTGCCTTCTAAAGACTGAATCAGATTCTTGCGATGGTTACCACTGGCGTTAGGATCGTTCTTTTTGTCATTCATTCGCAAAGGAAACGAGTATTTAGTAGCAACTACAAACCGTTCCCGTTCTTTTGCAATTAACTCACCAACAATTTTCTCGCTAGTGCCATCTGTGTAACCGTTGGCAGTATCAATGAAATTACCGCCTGCTTCCACAAAAGTATCAAAAACTTTTTGGCTTTCATCTTTAGAAGCACCCCAGCCCCAATCTTCACCAAAGGTCATTGTTCCCAAGCAGAGTTCAGAGACTCTTAACCCGCTTTTACCCAAAAGTTTGTATTTCATCACAACTTTCTCAATGACTGAAATTAAGTTTAGCTGTGTGCTGCACTTTTATTTTTGTCAGTTTTTGCTAATAATATGAAATTCTTGCTGCCATATCCGCAAGCTTTCACTCTGCAAGAGTGGTAGTAAATATTATGAAAACAATGTTAGTGCTTAGTTCGAGGTTATCTGCCGATCCAAAATCACGGAGCAACAACCCGTGTTCGAGCTTTTGATTGAGATTTCGGTTTGGTCACTACAATTTCCACATCTCGACCCAAAGCGTTTAAGAGGATGTTTTAAAAGTCCTTGGTGATGTATCAAATACTTTGAGATCCCCCTAAATCCCCCTTAGAAAGGGGGACTTGAAGAAGGTTCCCCCCTTTCCAAGGGGGGTTAGGGGGGATCGATAAGTGCCTAAAGTCACAGCAAACCACTTTTAAAACAACCTCTAAGAAGCGAAACATTCGTACAGTTGAAAAGCCCGATAATTTTCCATTGATTAATGCTGAAACTTTTGGCTGGTCAACTCCTAAAAGCTCTGCTGCCTCAGCCTGTGTTATTTGCTGCTTAGTAATAATGTTACTAATCTTAGTATATGCTAGTTTTAGCATATTATTGTCAATAGAGACTTTACACACATATTTTTCTTTCTTTGATTGATAAATTTTAAATCGATGAGGTGAACTGCTAAATCTTCACCTTTTCTCTATAAACTTTGGGCGTTGTACCTATCAATTTGCGGAAGACATTTGTGAAATGACTTTGACTTTGAAAACCCACCTGCTGACATATTTGGTCTATAGTTTGTTCAGTGCGAGTTAATAGCTTTTTGGCTTTCTCAATTCTGCAATTCATTACATATTGATGAGGAGTATAACCCATTGACTGTTTGAATAGACGCGAAAAATGATACATACTCATTCCCACTGTTTCCGAAATCTCAGTCAAGGTCAAATCTTTCTCTAAATTATCTTGAATATATGAAATTGCTTGGCGCAACTTCAGCCGCGAAAGTCCTCTGTTTTGAGAAGATTCGGTAATGTCAGTAGATGCAGAATAGTGCTTGAGCAGATGAATGCAGAGTGTAGTTGTTAAAGATTCGATGTAAATACGACTACCCATGCCATCTGATTTAAGTTCTGAGTGAAGTGCCAGCCCAATCTGTTGAATTAGGGGATCAGGTGCAGCAAAGCGCGGTATAATATCAGCACTCTGTAAATCAACTGACTCGAAAGCAACACGAGTAAATAAAGTTGGTTCCAGGCTGATAACTAAAAATTCTGCTTCTGATTCCCACCGTGATAAGTGATTGGTGTTTGCCGGAATCACCGCCACATCTCCATATACTATGTACTCACCCTGAAGCCGTCCGTTAATAACCCGTTCTGCCTTGGTTACACTTTGCTCTAGGCTAATAGTGATAATATGCTGATGGAAATAGTGTTCAGGAGTTTCATAGCCAGGCTGTTGATGATGATCTAGGCGAATGCCATCCCAGTTGGCATCGTAACTCGAGAATAGGGGCGATCGCGGTAGAATTTCTGAACAAGCATCTCTTTGAGCAAAATCAACAGTCAAGATTTTCTCATCTAGCATTGTTCGCACCCCAGCAAGCATTTGGGTTCAGGTGTAACACTATACTTACTTTTTAAAATAGCCTAGATAATCTTTTTACGAGTAGTAAAATTTTATTTATAGATAGAAATATAATCTCATAATTTGAAATCAAATCAGGGATTCTAAGGAGCATAACTAAAACTAATGAATTACTATGTAATTTATGACGGCAATTGCAATCTCTGCGTTACCCTAGTGCAATTACTAGAAAATCTAGACCAAGGAAAGCTGTTTCGCTACAGCCCCATGCAAGATGAACAGACACTTACCCAATGGGGAATTACAGCCCAAGATTGCGAACAGGGGATGATTTTAATTGATGGCAATGTCCCTGCAAGACGTTGGCAAGGTAGTGACGCTGCTGAAGAGATTGGGCGGTTATTGCCCGTAGGAAGCATATTTGTAGATGCTTATCGAGCATTACCTGGAGTGAAGTGGGTAGGCGATCGCTTTTACGAACAAATCCGCGACAACCGTTACACTATCTTTGGCAAGCGTTCCAGCACTTATCAATCGTCATACTGTGTGGATGGTAATTGCAAGGTAGATAGCTAGTACTCAGTCACACAGGTGATGACAGATTAAGGAAGTTCGTAGTGGGCGCTTTAGTGCTTCAATAAGGGCTGGAGCTACCCATCACAAAAATATCGCTGAATTTCAAAGGCATTTCCTACCCTGGGGCAAGCAAGTGAAAAAAGTATAGATAATCATTATTACAGTATATTTTAGAACATCTTTCTCCCCCAGCCTTTCCAGCTTCCCCAGCTTGCCTCAACAAATAACTAAACTTAGTGCCATTCGACCAAGGGGAGTATTAGGGAACTCCAAAAAATAAATTATTCCAATTTCTGGTTCAACACGACTGTTCCTTCCCCATACTTCCTGCTCCCTGCTCTCAATGCGATGGGATATTTTTTTAGTTGGAAGTCCCTTATTTTCTGCTTGACCTAACTGAACCCAAATGAGCATTAATGGTCAGTCGGCAATAAATTGGGTGTTCTGGTGAATGTATAGATTTAAATCAATGCTATTAAGATAAATATTGAAGCAGCACAACAAGAATTGATGCAGCCGCAACAGCCAGAACACAAGTGCCATCATCCCTCTGCCGAAAATAACAATTAATTATGAATATGCCTGACTTACTCAGCAACTTCCTTTCAACTGCCTTCATTCCCCACGGGCATTGTTACCTTTGGAGGCCGGGTTTAGTCTGGCTACATTTAATTTCAGATGCATTGACCGCGATCGCTTATTACTCAGTCGCCATAGCAATTGTTTACTTTACAAATGAGCGCAAAGATCTCCCAGCCAAGACTGTGACACTCCTGGTTGGGTACTTTTTTGTCTTTGCCCTGTGTGGCACCACTCATCTAATGGGAGTAGTTACGCTCTGGTATCCCATTTATTGGTTTTCAGGACTGTTGAAAGCTTTCAATGCCCTATGGTCATCCTATGCGTTCACCTTTTTATTGATTCCCTTAATTCCAATCGCGATCGATGCACCAAGTCCAGCTCAGCTAGCCATCACGAACCAGGAACTGGAAGATAGCCGAAGGCGCATCCAATCGATCAATGCGGAACTGGAGCAACGGGTACAGAAACGCACAGCAGAACTGGAAGCATCCAATCGCGTCAAAGAAGAATTGTTAATCCGCGAACAAGTCATCCGATCTGAGGCTGAGGCAGCTAATCGCGCTAAAGACGAGTTTCTCTCGATTCTCTCTCATGAATTGAGAACACCGCTCAATGCCATCTTAGGATGGTCGCAGATGTTACGGAAACAACATCTGAGCGAGGATAGAGTAATGCATGCCTTAGAGACGATCGAGCGGAACGCCAGATCTCAAACAAAGATCATCGAAGACATCCTCGATATCTCTCGCATTATCACAGGCAAGCTACGTCTGCAAGTCCGTCCAGTCAATTTAATTACAGTAATTGAGGCAGCCATTGAGTCTGTGCGACTGGCGGCTGAGGCAAAGTCAATTCGCATTCAAAGCATTCTTGATTCCTCAGAAAATCCCATCTCTGGTGATGCCGACCGTTTACAGCAAGTCGTTTGGAACCTGCTTTCAAACGCCATCAAATTCACGCCCAAAGGAGGGCGATTACAGATCCGCTTGGAGAGGGTCAATTCCCATGTCGAAATTACCGTTAGCGATAATGGGCAAGGCATCAGCCCAGATTTTCTACCCTATGTCTTTGATCGCTTCCGCCAACACGACAGTACTACCACCCGAAGTTATGGTGGACTCGGTTTGGGGTTAGCAATTGTTCGTCAACTAGTTGAATTACATGGCGGGACAGTAACTGTGGCAAGTCCAGGAATAGGACAGGGGGCAACCTTTATTGTCAAGCTGCCCATCATGATTATCCATAAACCATCGAGTGAGCCAGAGGCATTAGACTTGATCGCTGAAGTTGATGGCAGGATTGATGCTCCGCCTACCTTGGAAGGCTTACAAATATTAGTTGTGGAGGACGAGGCAGATTCGTTGGAATTGCTAAGTACAATTTTGCAAGAGTATGGCGCTAAAGTCATTTGCGCTGCCTCTGTCAGTCAGGCATTGGAAATCATCGAAAACGCGACAGGTCAAAGCTTAGATGTTTTAGTCAGCGATATTGGGATGCCGAATGAGGATGGTTACTCACTGATTCGGAAACTGCGACAACTTGAAGCACAGCGTGGCGATCGGATGCCAGCTGTTGCACTAACCGCGTATGCAAGAAGCGACGATCGCAGAAAAGCTTTGTTAGCAGGCTTTCAGATACATCTTACAAAACCCGTAGATGCAGCGGAGTTAGCGGCTGTGATTGCCAGTCTAACAGGACGAACCGGAAGGTTTTAATTTGTTCTAATGATAATACCCTTTAGCCCCGACTGAGCAAGAAAGGTACGCGGTCGAGCCTCGCCAGGGGTAGCCACACTGCAACAGCGGATCATTCTTTTTGCTGGTTCATATCATGTCCGCTTAATTAGTTATTATTCTCGCATCTGTGTAAAAACCGCGAAATGCTCTTTCTCCCTGCTCTTTGCTCCCTCCTCCCTGCGGTCTTAATGATAAGTCTTTCACCGGACACGATATCACACATCTAGCTTTCAGGATATGCATCTATTAAAAGATGGATTGATACACATCTAATATTTACATAAATATGTAATAAGTATCACTCTAAAGGTTGAAGCAAAAGCTCGCAACTTTAAACATGGTAATAGATAAAATGTTATAGCTTAATTATGGAATGCTTAATCAAGGCGTAAGACCGAACAGTGTTAATAACTATATTTTGATTTGTGACGATGTTGAAGATAATTGTATTTTCTTTCAAACAATTTTAGAAATGGAAGGTTATACAGTTGAGTTTGTAACGTCTGGAATCGAAGCTCTCAATAAAATTAAATCTCAAAAGCCAGACTTGTTGCTACTAGATATCATGATGCCTGAAATCAATGGGTATGAAGTAGTTAGACGTGTTCAAAAAGATAAACATTTACAAACTCTACCTATTTTGCTAATTACAGCACATCAAGAAGTATTTGCAATGGAATTAAGTGATATAAGCGTTAATGGAATTATTCAAAAACCTGTAGATCCTGATGACCTGGTTGAAAGGATTCAAGAGATTTTTGAGGCTGTAGACTAACAGGGTTAATCTAAAATTGCTCTAACCTGAGAAATTACAGTATCAATATTAATAGGTTTGTGAATAAATCCATCAACTTTTATATCGAGATTAGTAGCATCTATATCCATACCTGTTACTAATAATATAGGGAGAGATTTTAATTTATTTGACGTTCGGATGTGCTGAACAACTTCAAACCCATCCATTAGAGGCATCATAACATCTATTATTACTAAGTCTGGTAGATTAGAGTTTGTTTCAAGAAATTTAAGCACTTCTCTACCAGAATTAACTATTTGAATTTTACAATTATCTGCTAATAGTATTGCTTCTAATAGCAGTGCATCATCAGCAACGTCATCACAAATTAATATGAGAAAAAATAGCTTTCTATGCGTGATCTACTACACAAAAGAGCTAAAATGTGTAATCCAGCCGCGAAAGTAGAGTACCCATACTGCTAAAACAGAATCGGTTCGCTGTCAGGCGTTCTCGTACCCCTATGGGGAAGTAAACTACGCGTAGCGTCTCCGGCAGGAGAAGACTAGGTAGGAAGACGCGGAGATTGATCTGTTGCAAAATTATAGAAAATTGGTGTAACAACATTTTTTAGCTTCTTACTTAAACTATCTATAACCTCTCGCAACAAAATTACATAATTCGATAGAGTTTTTTAGTTCAATCTTCCCTACAAGGGTGAATAGACAGACTTTTGCCGTGAAAAAAATCCGTCTGCGGGTGCTAGAAAATTGTCTGAGAGACCAACCATGATGCTAGCTGGCGCGATCATTACGCTCATGTCACACTTCGGCACACACATTATCTAACGGGAGGATACTGCGTGAAAACTGGTGCTCACTACTTGGGTAACGGAGAGTGCGAATTTATAGTTTGGTCTCCGACCTTAAATAGCGTTGCAGTAGAAATTTTGACCCCACAACAGCAAGTAATTCCGCTCAAACCTCAAGGAGAGGAATACTGGCAAACAAAAGTGAATGATGTCTATCCAGGCACGCTTTATCGCTACGTCTTGGATGGAGAAAATGCCTTTGCCGATCCAGCATCGCAGTATCAACCCGAAGGAGTTCATGGGCCGTCTCAAGTTATCGATCACCAGTTCGAGTGGACAGATAACGGGTGGAATGGCATTCCCTTGGAGTCGATGATTTTTTATGAACTTCATGTTGGTACATTCACGCCGGAAGGAACCTTCACCGCCATCATTCCCCGTCTAGCGGAACTGAGAGAAGTGGGAATTAACGCAATTGAGATTATGCCGATCGCTCAGTTTCCCGGAGACACTCATATTGAAGCTAGTTTGGCATACCGTAACTGGGGCTATGACGGCGTTTACCCATTTGCTGTGCAAAATTCTTATGGTACTCCCGCCGATCTCAAGCAACTAGTGAATGCTTGTCATCAACATGGTATTGCTGTTGTGCTGGATGTGGTCTATAACCACTTTGGCCCAGAAGGCAACTATATGAGCCAGTTCGCGCCCTACTTTACTAAAACCTATAAGACACCGTGGGGCAACGCGATGAATTTCGATGATGCCCACAGTCAAGGTGTGCGTAACTATTTCATCCAAAATGCACTGTATTGGTTACGAAATTTCCACATTGATGCATTGCGACTCGATGCTATTCAGGCGATTTACGATCTGGGAGCCAAGCACTTTTTGTGGGATTTGGCAGAAGCTGTTCATAGCTTTTCCCTTGGGCAGGAAAACGGATGGAAACGCCACTTAATTGCCGAAAGTGACCTGAATAATCCGCAAATAATTCGTCCCCCAGAATTAGGTGGTTATGGGCTTGATGCTCAGTGGAGTGATGACTTTCACCATTCGTTGCACGCACTTTTGACAGGCGATCGCCAAGGATATTATCAAGACTTTGGACAATGTGCCCAGCTAGCGAAAGCTTACGAAGATACTTTTGTCTACGATTGGAAGTACGCTCCTCACCGCCAGAGATTTCATGGCATGTCTTGCCGCGATCGCTCGCCATCGCAGTTTTTGGTATGTATCCAAAATCACGATCAAATCGGCAATCAAATGAAAGGAGAACGCCTGACTGAGCGTCTTTCCTTTGAGGGTTTGAAATTAGCCGCTGGTGCTGTGCTGTTGTCGCCTAACTTACCACTGTTGTTCATGGGTGAAGAATACGGCGAAACTGCACCGTTCATGTATTTTGTCAGCCACTCCGATGCAGATTTAATTCAAGCTGTTCGCGCCGGACGCAAACAAGAATTTGAAGCATTTCACTATGCAGATAATCCACCAGATCCAGAATCAGCAGAAACTTTTTTACGTTGTAAACTTAATTGGCAATTACGTAACGAAGGCCAACACAAAGTTTTACTAGATTGGTATCGCCAATTAATTAACTTGCGCCAGACTCATCCTGCACTTTTAAAACTAGACCGCAACTTCATCCAAGCAACTAGCGATGAAGATAAACAATTAGTCATTGTGCGCCGTTGGTGCGAGTCGAGCGAATTGATATTTGCGATGAATTTTAATAAATCTCCAGTGACAGTAACTCTGCCAATAGAGAGCAATGCTCACAAACTATTAGACTCCGCAGATACATCATGGGCCGGGCCTGGTTCCCAAGCACCTGAGCATTTGTCTGTAAAACAAGAACTGCAACTGCAACCCACAAGTCTCGTGCTGTATGAACTAGAGGCAGAAGGCACAAGCTAGAAGGCAAAAGGCTTTAACAATAAAAGGATTAGGGACTAAGGAAAACCCCCAGTCCCCAATCCCCAATACCCAATCCCCAATACCCAATCCCCAATCCCCAGTACCCAATCCCCAATCTTCAATCCCATGCGAGTTCCCAAGGCAACTTATCGAATTCAATTTACATCTCAGTTTGGCTTTGAAAACGCTAAAGCGATCGCAGCTTATTTGGCAGATCTGGGCATTTCTGATCTGTATGCTTCTCCCATTTTTAAAGCACGATCTGGGAGTACGCATGGCTACGATGTAGTAGATGCTGCTCAACTAAATCCAGAATTGGGAAGTGCTGAGTCCTTTGAGGCATTAGTGAGCGAACTACAAAGCCTTGGTATGGGCTGGTTGCAAGATATTGTGCCCAATCACATGGCTTATAGTAGCGAAAACCCTTACTTAATGGATGTGTTAGAACATGGCCCAGATTCTAGTTATACCGACTACTTCGATTTGTGTTGGAATGCTCCCTTTGGCGATCGCCAAGAACGAATTTTAGCTCCCTTACTGGGAGACTTCTACGGTGTATCCCTAGAAAAAGGAGACATCCAGCTGCAATATGAACAAAACGGTTTAACCGTCAACTATTACAGCCTAAAATTACCCCTGAGATTAGAGTCTTACACCAAATTTCTAACTCACAATTTGGGCAAACTCACCCGCACACTGGGACGCAACCATCCCGATTTCATTAAGCTATTGGGTATTCTCTACATTCTCAAAAGTGTGCCCTCAGAGGTTGCTGGCAAACAGCGACAAGACCAAATCGCCTTTATTAAAGGTTTGGTATGGGAACTTTACACCACAAACGATACTATTCGTGAGTTTATTGACGAGAACCTCAAAACTTTCAATGGAGAAGTAGGTAATCCTGATAGCTTTAATTTGCTAGATGACATACTGAACGATCAATTTTACCGTCTCGCCTTTTGGAAAGTTGGGGCGGAAGAAATGAATTACCGCCGTTTTTTCACTGTTAACGAACTTATTTCTGTAAAAGTTGAAGAACTGCGAGTATTTAATAACACTCATAGCTTAATTCAAAAACTGGTAGAAGAAGGCAAATTTACTGGTTTAAGAATTGACCATATTGATGGGCTGTACAACCCAACACAGTATCTGGAACGCCTCCATGAAAAGTTGGGAGATGTTTACATCACAGTTGAAAAAATCTTAGAACTCACCGAAGATTTACCGGAAAATTGGGAAATTGCAGGTACGTCGGGATATGACTTTTTAAACTATATAAATGGTGTATTCTGCCAATCGGAAAATGAGTCGCGGTTCGATAAAATTTACCATAATTTTGTAAACTCGAAAGTAAATTATGCGTCCCTTGTCAATGCCAATAAGCACCTCATCCTCGAAAAGAACTTAGCGGGTGACATTGATAATCTGGCTATCTTATTAAAGAATATTTCCAGCAAATACCGCTATGGCAATGACTTTACAGTTAATGGACTCAAACGGGCGATCGCGGAAATTTTAACTCTGTTTCCGATTTATCGTACCTACATTACCCCCGATGGCATTCACGATAGCGATCGCGTTTACATTCAAGAAGTAATTCGCCAAGCTAAGGAACAAGTACCTCTGTTGCAGCATGAAATGGACTTTATTGAAAAGCTCATGCTGTTAGAGTTTGATGACTCTCTCACTCAGACAGAACGGGAACAGTGGCTATATTTTGTCCTGCGGATGCAGCAATACACTGGCCCGCTGATGGCAAAAGGCGTAGAAGATACTACGTTATATGCTTACAATCGGTTGCTGTCGCTCAATGAAGTAGGCGGAAATCCTAGTCATTTTGGCATCTCTTTAGCCGACTTCCACGCTTTTAACCATAAGCACCAAATCCATTGGCCCCATACAATGAATACCACCGCGACTCACGATACCAAGCGCGGTGAAGATGTGCGCGCCCGGTTAAATGTGTTATCGGAGATTCCAGAAGAATGGGATCAACAGGTAAACACTTGGAGTAGCTTGAATCAAGGGCACAAAACCGAGCGCAATGGATTAGCGATGCCCGATCGCAACGATGAATATTTTCTCTATCAAACGTTAGTCGGGGCGTTTCCTTTTGCCGAACACGAACACGCATCCTTTGTGGAACGGGTGAAGGAATACATCATTAAATCAATTCGAGAAGCGAAAGTTCATACAGCATGGTTGCGCCCTGATAGTGAGTATGAAGACGCTTGTACTTCGTTTGTGGAAAAAGTATTAAACCCGTCCATTTCCAGGCAATTTATTGAAGCTTTTCGCGTTTTTCAGGAGCGAATTGCGGACTATGGCATATTTAATTCCCTGTCCCAAACTTTACTAAAAATTGCTGCACCTGGTGTACCCGACTTTTATCAAGGAACTGAACTTTGGGAACTCAGCCTAGTCGATCCAGACAACCGCCGCCCTGTAGATTTTGAGCAGCGACGTGCTTACTTAAGTACGATCAAAGAACAAAGCAAAACTGACATTCTGGGCTTGATTCAAAAGTTACTTAATCACAAAATCGATGGCAGAATCAAACTGTTTTTGACAACCCAAGCACTCAAAGCCAGAACAGATTATCTCTCTCTATTCCAAGATGGTGATTATCTGCCATTAGAAATTCAGGGAACCCACGCCGATCACATCATCGCCTTTGCCAGACAGCAGGGAAATCAAACAGCGATCGCGATCGCCCCTCGTTTGTTAACTCGTCTCATCCAGCCAGGAGAATATCCTTTAGGCGAGTCCGTGTGGCAAGATACGCACCTACAATTACCTCAAGGAACTTCCTCAAGCTGGAAAAATCTTCTGACTCAGCAAACCGTAGAAGCGACAGGAACGTTACCTATTGGTGCAGCCCTAGCTCATTTTCCAGTTGCTTTGTTAGTAAGCGAGTGATGATTGATCAGTGCTGAGTGCTGAGTACTCAGTAAAAATATTAATCCCCAGTTCCAGTCCCCAGTCCCCAATCCCCAATCCCCAGTCCCCAGTCCCCAATGCCCTATACCCAATCCCTAGTGCTGAGAAAGAAATAAAATCAGCACTCTTTTGATAACGATAATAAATTGCTAATTATGACTACTGAATTTTCTACCCAATCGGCATTTACTAAAACACAGATTGACGCCGTGCGGGACTATATCAAAAAAACGTGGAAAACACTAACGCGATCGCACGAACATTTATTGGAGTCCGCACAGGATGCCAAGCTAGACCATCAAGTAGAAACTCCCTGGATTATCTACATTTCGCCTAGAGAAGACTGCCCCAATATTCAGTCGGTGTTGGAGCGATCGCTATCTGCGGAGGATGTAAGTAGGATAGCAATTCGCACTTTGCCGCCCGAAGCCGAAGCGATTCGAGAGCATGGTTTGCTGTACCTGCCTGGGTCTTACGTTGTGCCCGGTGGACGTTTTAATGAATTGTACGGTTGGGACAGTTATTTTATCTTGCTGGGGTTGTTGCGAGATGGGGAATTGGATCTGGCACAAAGTCAAGTTGATCAGTTGCTTTATCAAGTGCAGCATTACGGCACGATCCTCAATGCCAACCGAACTTATATGCTGTCGCGATCGCAACCCCCAGTCCTCAGCCTGATGGTTTTGGCACTGTTCCAGCATACCCAGGATGAAGAGTGGCTACGGTCAACTGTACCTTTGTTAGAGCAGTTTTATTATTACTGGGTAGTACCGCCCCACCTTAACCCAGCCACAGGCTTATCCCGATACTATGCTTTAGGAGAAGGGCCAGCACCGGAAGTAGTATTTTCTGAACGGGATGAGGAGGGAAGAAGCCACTACGATCGCGTCAAGCAATACTATCAAAGGTTTGAAATTGAAGATTATGATGTCAGCCTTTACTACAACCGCGATCGGGATGAATTGACTAATCTGTTTTACAAAGGCGATCGCACGATGCGCGAGTCCGGCTTTGATATCACTAACCGCTTTGGCCCTTTCAGTATTGATATTATTCACTACGCGCCCGTGTGCCTCAACAGTTTGCTCTATCAAATGGAGCAAGATTTAGCACAAATTAACGATATTTTTGGGAACCAAGAACTAGCCAAGCAATGGCGCGATCGGGCAAAAGTCCGCCGCGATCGCATTGATCAGTGTCTCTGGGATGAGGAACAAGGGCTATATCTGGACTATCATTTCCAAACTGAAAAACGCCGCAACTACGAATTTGCTACCACTTTTTATCCCCTCTGGACAGGACTCGCATCAGAAGCGCAAGCCAAACGCGTTGTCGAAAATCTTTCTTTGTTTGAAGCACCAGGCGGAATCTTTACTAGTACCCGCGTTACAGGTAATCAGTGGGATGCTCCTTTTGGTTGGGCTCCATTGACATTGATTGCTGTTGAGGGAATGCACCGCTATGGTTATTACAAAGAAGGCGATCGTATTGCCCACAAGTTCCTGGCGATGGTGATTAAGGAATTTGAGCGCCGCGGTATTTTAGTTGAGAAATACGATGTCGAGCGCTGTTCTGCCAATGTTTCTGACGAAATCTGCTTTGGATACAGCTCTAACGAAATCGGTTTTGGCTGGACTAATGCTGTTGTTCTAGAACTGCTAGCAGCATTGAACCGAGGACGGGGGATTGCAGATTAGGGATTTATGAATGTGAAACTTCCCAAGTTTGCAGCATTGAAATAGCTTCTCTGTATAAAGCCAAATCTACTTGGTGAGTTTCTATTCCCTGTCCGATTCCTTGTAAAAGGGTAATTGTCAATTGTCCACCTAAGTGTTCGCGGAACTCAGTCAGCCCCTGAAATAAGCACTGGGGATGAGCGGGTTGATCTAATTGCTCTGTCAGTGCTGATACGTACAAGGTGAACCCTAATTTTTTGAGTGTGCCTAAAATTCTTTGCCACTCTGATTGCAAAAGTTGCCCTGTTAAATAAGAATAAGTGCTGTCTAAAGCAATACCAATCGCTACCGCTTCACCATGACGTAGTTTGTAGTCAGTGATTTGCTCTAATTTGTGGGCTGACCAATGACCAAAATCTAAGGGACGTGATGAACCCTTTTCAAAGGGGTCGCCGCTATTGGCAATATGCTCTAAGTGCAACTGGGCGCATCGATAAATAAGCTTTTCCATGATGCCCATGTCTCGTGCAGCTAATTTATCGGCATTTGCCATAATAAAATCAAAGAATTCTGCATCTTTGATCAGCGCCACCTTCACAGCCTCTGCAATCCCAGATCGCCAATCACGATCGTCAAGTGTAGTTAGAAATTCAAAATCATTTAATACAGCATAAGGTGGCATGAATGTGCCTAAAAAGTTTTTCTTGCCAAATGCATTAATTCCATTTTTTACGCCTACACCAGAATCGTTTTGTGCTAACACTGTAGTCGGCACTCGCAGCAGCCGAATTCCTCGGTGAGCAGTTGTTGCTGCATATCCTACCATATCTAATAAGGCTCCACCCCCAATTGCTAACACGTAGGAGTGGCGGCATAATCCAACAGCATGAATACGCTGATGAATTTGCTCTAAAAATATTGGTTCGTTCTTAACTATTTCTCCACCTGGAACTATGATTGGCTCGCCGCTTAAAGTTATAATATCTTCGTAACGTTGAGCATAAAGTAATAATTTATTTACTAAATCATTGTGGTAATAGAGCAATCCTTTATCTATAACTGCTAACACTTTTTTCCGGCTTGTCTCCCGATCTGTGGCAATCACTTGTGCTAGTAAAGGATTGTCTAACTCAAACAAACCATTAGTGAAGTGAATATCATATTTAAAGTTAACGCGCACAGATTGTTCAATTGGTTGCAGAATTAAAGGAGTCTTTTCTTTAGTAAACATCTTATCAGTATTTTTTAAGTTAGCTTTTTACTAAATAACTATGAGTAGTTATATTGCTACCATGAAGATTGACAGCAAATTTATAACTATGAATCTATTCCAGTATTTGAACTCTGAAATGCTGGGAAAGTTATTTAAATTCATCAAACACAGATATTAACTACTGTTTTTTTGGGCAAATAAAGATGACAATAACATTAATTCTCAAACTTGCTTGATGCAATAGCTTGAAATTTAATTAGCGTAGTAGTTATCATTACTGAGTTGAGTTGTAAAAGTATTTTATTAACTTAGTATTATGATTTAACGTCCAAAAACTCTATCTTTACATTATCTTCTTTAAAATAGATTGTTTTTTATAGATTCAGTGAAGTTCTGGCAATAGAATTTTGATAAACTCAGTACATTATCTGAATTTAGTTAAGATATTATCTAGCTGACTTAATCATAAAGAATGTATTTTAGTAGCAAATTTTAACCGAGTTTGCCACATAAAAAACTAGGAAAACTTCTCCTGAATCAATCATGAGTAGCGTAAACAAGTTACTTTATCACTGGCTAGCACAGTCTGTTTCAGATACAGCGCTTGCTTGGCTGGAACAGAAGCAGGCACAGATTTCTAGCGGTGCTGCTGAACGAGTATTTTTCACGGCTTTTAGTGCTGTGCCACGTTATTTAGGTAAAGATAATTTGCAGGTAACATTCCAAGACTTGGAAGCAGCCCAAGATTTGATTCCCGGTTGGTTTCCTGGCGATTGGAGTGTAGATCAAGCAGGCCGCACACTCTTGCTTTTAGCTTTACCCTGCGATCGCCCAGAGGAGTACGTGCAAACACTTGATAAAGTCTTCAGTACGGCTGATATGGGGGAATTGATTGCACTGTATCAAAGTTTACCCCTAATACCACATCCAGAGTTACATCGTCAACGAGCTGCTGAAGGTATTCGCAGCAACATGAGTACAGTTTTCCAAGCTATAGCACTACGCAATCCTTATCCGGCAAATTATTTAGACAATATTGCTTGGAATCAGATGGTGCTGAAAGCTTTATTTGTCGGTAGCCCGTTGCATCTGATCTGGGGTTTAGATCGCCGTGCTAACCCAGAATTGGCAAGGATGTTGGTAAACTACGCCCATGAACGTTGGGCAGCAAAACGCCCCGTATCACCAGAACTTTGGCGACCAGTGGGACGGTTTGCTGATACTGCAATCATCGCGGATTTGGCAAAAGTGTTAGCTGATGGGGATATGGCTGAACAACAAGCAGCCGCATTAGCTTGCTCCCAATCTCCTTTACCAGAAGCACAAGCATTACTCTCTGGTTACCCCCATTTGCAATCATCTATTCAACAAGGTGATCTGACTTGGAGTAATTTTGACCGCGATCGCCTAGCGATCTGCAAATAACATTTAGCCGTCATTAAGCCGTAGCATTATGTTTATCGATCCTCACATTCATATGTGTTCGCGGACTACGTATGATTATCTAATCATGCGGGAGTATGGTATTGTCGCCGTCATTGAACCATCCTTCTGGTTAGGACAACCCCGCACTAGCGCTGGCTCATTCAAAGACTACTTCAGCAGCCTTGTGGGTTGGGAAAGGTTTCGTGCTAGCCAGTTCGGTATCCAACACTACTGTACAATCGGCCTCAACCCCAAAGAAGCTAATAACGAAGCCTTAGCAGCAGAAGTTATGGAACTGCTACCGCTTTATGCGTGTAAAGAGGGAGTTGTGGCTATTGGCGAAATTGGCTATGACGACATGACAGAAGCAGAAGATAAATACTTTTGTCAACAGTTAGCACTAGCCAAAGAACTAGATATGCTGGTACTGATTCATACACCCCACCGTAATAAAAAGGAGGGTGCTAGCCGCAGTATGGATCGTTGTATTGAATATGGACTAGATCCCGCACAAGTAGTTATTGATCACAATAACGAAGAAACCGTTGAAGAAGTTTTAAAACGGGGATTTTGGGCGGCTTTCACAATTTACCCACAAACAAAGATGGGTAACGCCAGAATGGTAGAGATTGTGCGTCAGTATGGATGCGATCGCGTGATCGTAGATAGTAGCGCTGATTGGGGCGTGAGCGATCCATTAGCAGTGCCGAAAACGGCTCGGTTGATGTTAGAAAAAGGCATCCCAGAAGCTTATGTACGAGCAGTTTGTTATGAAAATGCCCTAGCTGCTTACAGTCAAACTGGACAAATGAAAGCATCAGATTGGCTTAATGCCCCATCTGCCGATCAGCGTCAGATGTTTAACGGCAATTCCGTATTGCGGGGACAAGAACCAGGGATTAAATCAACAGCAGATTACGTGCTGATTGAGTAAAAAGCCACAGATATCATCATATTTAAGCCATGAAAATATTATGGTTTAAGAATTTTTTGAAGCGTAGATAAACACCGATAAATACAGATAATTCATCGGTGTTTATCTGTGTTTACCTGTGGTTATATTTTCTTCAATTTGGCTGATGCCAAAAATTTATTTTGGTCGTAAGTTACTAAGGCCAAGAAAAAATAACTATCAAATTCATGTAGCACTTATTTGTAAAAAATACAAGTTAGAGAGGTAGAAGAGTGAATGTTGCAAGCTTGAATTTTCCCAAATGGCGGGGGTATCTAGAGTTGATGCGCCCAGCCAACATCGTAACTGCTTGGGCTGATATTTTGGTTGGTTTTGCTGCTTCTGGCTCCGGGATTATTTTAGCTCAATTAATTAATGGACAAACAAGTTTGGCTAGTTTAACTACACTCGGCTGGTTGTTATTAGCAACAACTGGTTTATACGGTGGTGGTATAGTTTTTAATGATGTTTTTGATGCCGAATTAGATAAAAAAGAGCGACCAACCAGACCAATTCCTAGCGGGCGTGTGTCTCGCCAGAATGCAACTGTATTGGGAAGTATATTGTTTGCAATCGGCATTTTAGCAGCTTCGCAAGTCTCTTATTTAAGTGCTGCGATCGCTATCTTCATTACTTTTGCTTGTTTATTGTATGACTCCCTTGCCAAACATCATCCCTTTTTTGGGCCGCTAAATATGGGTTTGTGTCGTGGCAGTAACTTATTATTGGGTGTAAGTGCTGTACCAGCGATCGTTTGGGAACGTTGGTATTTAGCCCTAATTCCTATCCTTTACATTGCTGCAATCACAGCAATTAGTCAGGGAGAAGTTCATGGAGGTAAGAAAATCACGGGAGTAATCGCCGTACTCCTAATTGCAATAGTTCTAACGGCAGTTTTAGCTTTAGGATTTTTGGGAGAATATACAGCGATCGCAGCATTACCATTTGCTACTTTATTAGCTGTGCGAGTATTGCCGGATTTTGTCAAAGCTGCCCGTGAACCAGCACCCGAAACAATCCGAAATGCTGTAAAAGTTGGTGTGTTATCTTTAATTATCTTAGATGCAACAGTTGCCGCTGGTTTCGCTGGTTTATATTACGGTTTATTAGTATTAATTTTGCTACCAATCTCAATGTCATTTGCCAAAATATTTGCTGTTACTTAAAGCAAACAAGGACATTGGGGATTGGAAGTAGAGAAATTATTACTCAGCACTCAGAACTCAAAACTCAGCACCAATAAAGCGTTAATATCTAAAATGAAGATTTCCACAGACAGTAACTTTCATCTCACTTATTGCACAAATATTCATCCAGGTGAAAGTTGGCCAGAGGTTTTTGCTAATTTAGAAAAGTATATTCCCCAACTCAAATCACGGTTATCACCGCAAGCACCATTTGGGATTGGCTTGAGATTAGCAGACACAGCTGCAAAGCAACTTTTAGCAAGTAATAACTTGGCTCAGTTTAAAGAGTGGCTAACTCAACAAGATTTATACGTTTTTACCTTAAATGGATTTCCTTACGGAGGATTTCATAATCAGGTTGTTAAAGACCAAGTTTATGTACCGGATTGGTCAACTCAGGAACGGCTAAATTACACATTAAGCTTGACAAAAATTTTAGCTACTCTATTACCAGAAGAAATTGACGGTGGAATTTCTACATTACCTTTGTCTTATAAACCTTGGTGGGGAGAAGACCAAGCAACTTGGGAAATAGTTCTAAAAAATAGCTGTTTTCACCTAGCATTAGTTGTAGCAGAAATGATTCGCATCCGAGAAGCAACAGGAAAGTTGCTTCATCTTGATTTAGAACCTGAACCGGATGGATTAATTGAGAATACATCAGAAGTAATTGAGTTTTTTCAAAATTGGTTATTGCCAATTGGTGGAAGCTATTTAGTTCAAAAATTAAAGATAGAGCAGAGTTTAGCAGAAACTAAATTACTAGAGCATGTTCGTATTTGCTATGACACCTGCCATCTCTCAGTTGAATATGAAGATCCAAAGTCTGTGTTTGCACGTTTGCAATCAGCAGGTATTAAAATTGGTAAAATTCAAATCAGTGCGGCAATTCAAGTCAAAATACCATCTGATACTGAGAAGCGTAGCTTAATAGCTGAACGCTTACGCCCCTTTGCAGAATCTACCTATCTTCACCAAGTAATAGAACGTCGCAGTGATGGTACTTTATATCACTATCCAGACTTAATCACTGCATTACCACATTTAGAACAATCTCTAGCTAAAGAATGGCGCACTCACTTTCATGTGCCAATTTTCATTCACGATTATCAAGTTTTGCAGTCTACGCAAGATGACATTGTTACTGTTTTGCATTTACTGCAAGAAAATAATGCTTGCCATCATCTAGAAATTGAAACTTACACCTGGGATGTATTGCCATCAGAAATGAAGATAGATTTGCTGACTTCTATTCAGCGAGAGTACGAGTGGGTATTAACAGAAATTGCTGCCAATTAACAGGAGATTAAGTTTATGCAAAAAACGGTTGTTTTGAATGTTGTGGGATTATCGCCCAATTTATTAGGAGAAAACACGCCGTTTTTATCTTCGTGGGCGGCTAAAGGGCGAGTAGCGCCAATTGCCAAAGTATTACCTGCTGTAACTTGTTCTGTTCAGGCTACTTATTTAACAGGAAAATTGCCTGATGAGCATGGCATTGTTGCTAATGGTTGGTACTTCCGTGATGAGTGTGAAGTGAAGTTCTGGCGACAGTCTAATAAATTGGTGCAGGCTCCCAAAGTTTGGGAAATTGCTAAATCTATTGACCCCAATTTCACTTGTGCTAACCTTTTTTGGTGGTACAATATGTACTCTTCGGTGGATTATTCTATTACACCGCGCCCAATGTACCCCGCAGATGGTAGAAAATTACCTGATATTTATACATATCCTGCTGATATTCGAGGAAAAATTCAATCAGAATTAGGGCCGTTTCCTCTGTTTAATTTTTGGGGGCCAAATACTTCAATTCTTTCTAGTCAATGGATTGCTAATTCGGCCAAATGGGTAGAAGAACGCTATAGCCCAACTCTGACATTAGTTTACTTACCTCATTTAGATTACTGCTTACAAAAATTTGGTCACGACGAAAAGCAGATACAAAAAGATTTAAAAGAAATTGATGCTGTTTGTGGCGAATTAATTAATTATTATCAAGCACGTAATGCTCAAGTAATTATTCTTTCTGAGTATGGCATTACTCCGGTGTCCAAAGCAGTAGATTTAAACCGTGTACTGAGAGCGAATAATCTAATTGCTGTACGAGAAGAATTAGGGCGAGAATTACTCGATCCTGGTGCTAGTATTGCTTTTGCCGTTGCCGATCATCAAATTGCTCATGTATATGTAAATGATCCGGCTTATATTCCGAAAGTGCGTTCTTTGCTAGAAGCAACTGAAGGCGTAGCTCAGGTATTAGATGAAGAGGGCAAAAAAGCCTATCATCTTAATCATCCTAGATCGGGAGAACTAGTGGCGATCGCTCAATCTGATGCTTGGTTTACTTATTATTACTGGCTAGATGACGCCAAAGCACCGGATTTTGCTAGAACTGTGGATATTCACCGCAAACCTGGTTACGATCCTGTAGAACTTTTTCTAGATCCAAAACTGAAACTTCCTAAACTCAAAATTGCTCTTAAGTTATTACAGAAAAAATTAGGTTTTCGCTACCTGCTTGATGTAATTCCTCTTGATGCTTCGGTAGTGCGTGGTTCTCATGGGTGTATTACTACCTCCCCAGCCGAAGGCCCAATGTTGATTAGTCAACAGACTCACCTAGTTGATCAAGAGTTAATTCCCGCAACCGATGTTTGCTCTGTGATACTCAAACATTTAAATATTCTTACGTAAATGCTTATCAAAGGTAGGGGAGCCACTGCGTTGGTGAGGCAGCGACGGGTACGCAGGGGGTTTCCCCCATGAGCGACTGCCGAAAGGGTTCCCTGGCTTGAAGCATCTGGCGTTGGGCACTGCTCACCCTAAGTATTTCTACACGCCTTTCAAAAATCAAATGGATGAACGAGTATCAGAACTCCGTTAATCAGTATCTGAGGTGGATGAACGAGTATCAGAACTCCGTTAATCAGTATTTGAGGTGGATGAA